>JBDHZD010000005.1:0-69375 GCA_039811705.1 Fimbriimonadaceae bacterium
GATTTGGCTGAAGGCGTCCCTGCGCTGGCCCACGACCACGTAGATGTCGCAACCGCCGACGCCAAGGGCGTCTACTTGGCCATCGAGTTCGGCGAACATCGCGGCGAAGCGTTTGAGGTCGCCATCGGTGCCGCGGCGCTCGATCTGGAACGTCTCACCAAGGATGGCGGTTTGGCTCGTCTTGTCCCGCTTGCTGGTTCCCAGGCTGACGGAGACGACGCGCTTCACGTTAGTAGACCGCGATCATTTCGATTTCGACGTCGACACCCTTGGGCAACCCAGCCACCGCGACGGTCGAGCGGGCGGGCGGCTCCTTGTCGAACATCGCACCGTAGATCTCGTTGACCGTGCCAAAGTGGTCCATCGAACTCAGGAAGATGGTGGTCTTGACCACGTTTGCCGGTGTAAGGCCCGCGACCAGTAGCAGAGCCTTCATGTTGGCCACGACCTGCCGAGTCTGTGCGGCCACGTCGCCCGTGACCAACTCGCCCGTGGGCGTCAGCGCGATTTGTCCGCTGAAGAACACGAATCGGCCCTCGGCCCGAATGGCCTGAGAGTAGGGGCCGATGGCGGCCGGTGCCTGATCGGTCGAAATCACCTCGCGTCGCATGCTCGGATGATACCGGGCACGATACCGGGACCCTATGCCAAGGCAGCTTGTTCTGTGGCGCGTTCCAGTCCATCGGTCAACAGGCGCTCCACCACGCCGATCGCCTTCTTGAGCGCTTCGTCTACGACCGGTCGCTCGTCGGGATGGAACTTGCTGAGCACATGGTCGAGAACGGCCTCGTCCTTGCCAATGCCGATCCGCAGACGGGGGTAGTCCTGCGTGCCCAGACTGGCGATCAGGCTCTTGTGGCCGTTGTGGCCACCGGAGCCTCCGCTTCCTCTGAGCCTCAGCCGCCCGAGGGCGAGGTCCATGTCGTCTGCCACGACGAGGATGCGCTCGGGCGGAATGCCGTAGGAGCGAGCCAGCGGGGCGACCGACTGGCCCGAGAGGTTCATGAACGTCAGCGGTTTGGCCAGCGCCACCGGGACTCCGGCCACCATTCCGACGCCCGTGAGCGCCCGGTGCTTCGCCGTCCGAACCTGGATTCTGTGGGCGTTGGCAAGCCGCTCGACGAGGTCGAAGCCGATGTTGTGCCGCGTGCCGGCATACTCGGGTCCTGGGTTGCCAAGGCCCACGATGAGCCATTCGGGTGGGAGCGTCGGCGGCGTGCGCTTGCGAAACACGGCCCTCTGTACCCGATCCGGGGGAGCGCGCGGCGGGATCGGGTTCAATAGGGCGGTCGCCCGGAGAGGTGGCAGAGTGGTCGATTGCGACGGTCTTGAAAACCGTTGTTGGGCAACCAACCGTGGGTTCGAATCCCACCCTCTCCGCCATTGACGCTCCTGTTCCTCAATTGCCCCCGAGCGCTCGGGGCCTAACCCGTGGCAGGCTCGGCGCTCCTTCGACCTCCTCTATGGTGGTATTCACGACTTACATCTTCACGTTCGCATGCCCCCAGTTTGCGCTTCTTGCGCGACGCGGCGGGCTGGACCCGGGCCATCGTCGATCCGGATGGGCCGCACGACGTACCAGTTCGACCAGCTCGGACGACCGTACGCGACCCTGGACGCCTTGGGCGACCGCCAGACCAGCGTGTACGACGCAGGCGGGCAGGAACACGGCGCGGGTGGACCCTCTCGGCCAGCGCTGGACCCAATTCTACGACGCCGCAAGCCGAGCGGTCGCGTCGGCCAAACCGCTGGGCAACCGCTGGACCACCGTGTAAGACGCGGTGGGGCGCGTCGTCGCCCAAGCCATCCCCGCCAACCGCCGAACCACCTTCGGCTACGACGCAGTCGGCAACCAGACCTTCGTCCTTGATCCGCGGGAGTACCGCGTCATGAACACCTACGACGCGCTCGGCAGGGTGACGCGATTGAGGGCATGCGGGGGTGCCACGGTCTGTCCGGGCTCCTAGACCCTTCGACTGGTCCTTAACGCCTCTCCCCGGCAGACCGTGCCCGATTCGGGCAAACCGAACCAGCCAGAACAATGCCGACCGAATCAGGCCCTCCGCTCATGCCCCGCGTTCTCTTTCGAGGCTTCAGCGGGGGTCTTCGGGGGTTGAAGCTTGGTGAAGTGCGCGGGCCGAACCTCAAGGTGACTCGGGGTGCCCAACCGGAAGCACGAATGCTGTTGGAGCAACCTCGGACACGGCCAGAGAGCCGACGCTAAGGTTGACAAACCCCTCGCTCGCGGCGAAGAGACACGGATGAACCCCGACGTGATAGAGCTCTTCGAGTGGGAGAATCGGCGAGAGCAGACCTGCCGACCACTTGCCGACCACCTGCCGACGCCTGTGGAGGGATGTGAATGTGAATCTTGAATCGTGAACCCGAAGGTGAGGTGCCGACCCAATGGGACCACCCCGGCCTGCGGCCACCCCTCCGGGGGAGGGGAATTGCCGGAGAGTCCCAAGGTGGCCCGGCGGCGGAACGGGCACGGTCTGCCGGGCATAGAAGTTGTTTGGCGCGCGGGTGGTTGTCGGGCCCGGTCAGACCGTGGCACCCGGGGAACTAGTCCCGGCCCTCACCCCTAGCCCCTCTCCCACCGGCGATGCGCGTCGGCCCCGGAAGTCTCAGACGGTGGAAGAGGAGGCCCCCAGGAGGAACCGCCGACTGTATGCGCGCGGCCGCGTCCCCTTCGGTTGCGCGGCATCGGAACGAGCACGGTCTGCCGGGCATGGGCGTTGTTGGTATGCGAACGGGTTCGGGCCCGGGCAGACCGTGGCACCCCGAATCGAGTGGTTGGTAAGGTTCGGCGTCCAAAGTCCCGGCCCTCACCCTAACCCACGGGAGGGAGACCGCCGATCCCGGAGATTTATGTGAGCCTAGCGACGGGGGTCACCCGAACCGCCGTCACCTTGTACTCCGGAGCGCCGACCACGGTGTCGCGAACAGGGCTCGTCGTCCGGTTGAGGAACACTTCCGGCGAGTGGAAGGTCGCGAACAATTGCCCTTCGACGACGCGTTCGTCCAGACGGAGCGGCAAGCGGGCGCGGCCGTGACGGCTGATGACCCAAACTTCTTCCCCGTCCTCCAACCCCAATCTGGCTGCGTCGACGGGATGCATGTCGAGCGTGTCGCTCGGGCGCAATCGGTGGTTGGGCGTGCGGTCGGTCATCGTGCCGGCGTTGAACTGGTACAGCGTGCGCCCCGTGTTCAACAGGAACGGAAATTCGGCGTTCACCCGTTCGGGGGTCGGCGTGTACACGATGGGCTTGAGCGCCGCGCGAACGCCGATCGGGAACCTCTCCTTGTGAAGCACTTGGGTTCCCGGGTGGTCTTCGGTGGGGCACGGCCATTGCAGCCCTCCCTTCTCCAGGCGCTCGTAGCTCATGCCTGCGCCGGGAGTCCAGACTTTGCGGATCTCGTCCCAGATTTCGGCAGCGGAAGCGAACGAGAACCCAGGGGCTCCCATCGCACGCGCCACGTCTTGGACGATCTCCCAGTCGGGCTTGGAGTCGCCGACCGGCGACACGGCCTTTCGAACACGTTGCACGCGGCGCTCGGCATTCATGAACGTCCCGTCGCGTTCGAACGAGGAGCAGGCGGGCAGAAACACGTGGCCAAAGGCCTTGGCGGTCTCGTTCAGGAACAGGTCCTGGACCACCACCAGTTCGATGGACTCCATCGCTTTCCGAGTGTCCGATTCGGCGGCGAGCGTCAGGTAGATGTCGTAGCCGACGGCCCACAAGGCTCGAAGCCTCCCTTCGCGTGCGGCGTCCATCATGCCCAACAGGTTCATGCCCTTGCGGTCGGTGAGTGGTGTGCCCCACACCTGCTCGAAGCGTTCGCGGCCTTCGGCCACGGACACAAAGCCCGTCAAGTTGCTGGGTTCGCATCCCATATGTGCCGAACCTTGGACGTTGTTTTGGCCGCGCAACGGGTTGATGCCCGTGCCCCGAATGCCCAGATTGCCCGTGAGCAGCGCGAGGTTGACGAGCGCCATGACGCCCTCGGTGCCTTGCAGGTGCTCGGTCATGCCTAGTCCGTGGAAACACATCGCGGGCTTGGTCGAGGCGTAGAGTCTCGCCGCCGCTCGGATGGTCTCGGCGTCTACGCCGCACACCTCGGCCGCACGTTCCGGGGTCCAGGGTTCGACGGCTTCTCGATAGGCATCGACCTGTTCCACGCGTGACGCAAGGAACTCGGCATCGGCCAGACCCTCCTCGAGGATGATCCGGCCCATGGCGTTCAGGAAGGGCACGTTGGTTCCCGGACGCAACGCCACGTGGACGTCGGCGAGGCCCGCCAGTTCGGTACGACGCGGGTCGGCAACGATGAGACTCGCTCCCTTCAGCTTCGCCTGCAGGATGCGGACGCCGACGATCGGGTGGTTCTCGGTGGGGTTGGAGCCGATCACGAAGATGGTCTTGGCCATCTCGAGATCGTCGTACGAGTTGGTTGCCGCGCCCGTTCCCAAGGTGGCCTTCATCGCGGCAGCGGTCGGGCCGTGGCAGACTCGGGCGCAACAGTCCACGTTGTTCGTGCCCAGCACGGCGCGGGCGAACTTCTGAACCATGTAGTTGTCCTCGTTGGGGGCTCGCGCCGAGCCGAGTACGCCGATCGCGTCCGGGCCGAACTCGTCGAGGATCGCCCGGAACTTGCTCGCCACATAGCCAATGGCCTCGTCCCAAGACGCTTCCTGCCACACGCCGTCGCGCCGGATCATCGGGGTGGTCGCTCGGTCTTTCGCGTGGACGAACCCGTGGGCGTAGCGGCCTTTGACACAAAGGTGACCTTTGTTCACCGGCGCATCCATGGCGGGCTTGACTTGCACGATGCGGTCTTGGCGGACGCCGACCTCCATCTCGCAACCCACGCCGCAATAGGGGCAGGTCGTCCGGGTCCACGTCTCGGGTCGGCCCTTGTCCAAGCGTTCCTTGTCGGCGAGCGCAGCGGTCGGGCAGGCATCGGAGCAGGCGCCGCAACTCTTGCATGCGCTGAGGTCGAGCGTGGTCATCGAATCGGGCACCAGCCGGTTGGCCTTGCCTCGACCTGTGACGTGCCACACGAACGAGCCTTGGACTTCTGCGCAAATGCGCTCGCAGCGGAAGCACTGGATGCAGGCCTCGGGGTCGTACCGAAAGTAGGGATTCGTGTCATCGACCGCCTTGGTGCGGTTCGCCAGCGATCCCCCCGCTTCGACGCCGAAGGCATGGAGCCACTTGTGGAACGGCTTGTCGGGCATTTGCTCCACGAGTTCCGACGGATAATCGCGTGCCAGTAGGTTCAACCCGTCGTGCCGCGCCTTGTCGAGTTCTGGAGAACTCACCGTCACTCGCATGCCGTCGGCGACCTTGAGCGTACAAGACGTCTGGAGTTTGGCCATCCCCTCGACGCGAACCAGACAGAGGCGACACGCTCCGATCGGTTCCAAACGTGGGTCGTCGCAGGCCGTGGGGACGTCCAAACCTGCTTGGCGCAGGGCGCTCAGGGCCGTCGTGCCTTCGGCGACCTCGACTTCGATGCCATCAACGATTACTCGGATCATCGGTCAGCCTTCCATATCCAGCATACACAGATGACCGCTCGCTTGCCGGGCTAGACCCAAGCTTTCAAGGATTGCCACAAGTACGCGGCGAATCAGGCTTGGTGCGCATCTTGTATCTGGACATCGACTCCCTTCGGCCAGACCATTTGGGGTGCTACGGTTACCACCGGCGGACCAGCCCCAACCTGCTACGCGACCGACACCCCATGCCTGCCCAGCCGGACGGCGTTCTTCCTGGGCGAATGCGGGACCGTCACCGGAGTGGTCAACCACGGGGGCGAATTCGCCGATCTCGCCCCCGACCCGCGTCGAGACTTCCGGTCGCTCGCGGGGGAAACGAGCCTCGCCAGCAGGCTTCGCCGAAACGGGGTTCGCACATGCTCGATCAGCCCTTTTCCGAACCGACACACGGCTTATCAGGTCTGGTATGGCTTCGACGAGACCCATGATACGGGCAAAGGTGGGCTGGAGAATGCCGACGAGATGTTCCCCGTCGCCGAGAAGTGGCTGCGGGCGAACGGCCAGACGGATGGCTGGTTCCTCCACGTCAACTTCTGGGATCCACACACGCCCTACGACACACCGGCCTCCTTTGGCAACCCGTTCGAGAGCGATCCCATCGAACCATGGCTTACCGAAGATCTCCTCGCGCGGCAGAATGCCAGCTTCGGGCCGCACAGCGCCACCGAGGTGCCCGGGTTCGACGACTTATTGGGCGAGCGGTGGACGATGGGTGTCGGGGCCATCCGCAATCTGGACGACGCCAAGCGCCACTTCGACGGCTACGACACCGGCATCGCCTATGCCGACCTGTACCTGGGTCGCCTCTTTGACCTGCTGCACGAACTCGGCATCTGGGAGGAAACCGCCATCGTCGTTTCGGCCGACCATGGCGAAAGTCATGGCGAACTCAACGTTTGGGGCGACCACCAGACGGCCGACCAGGCGTGCAACCGCATCCCGCTGATCGTGCGCTGGCCGGGAAGAACCGAGGGCCATGCGGGACGTTCCCTCGACGGCTTGGTCGCTCATCTGGACCTGGCGGAAGCGTTCGCGGCTTGGACTTCTCCTGGCGAGGGCTGTTCGTTGGATGCGGCCTTGGCAGGCGGCGGGCGGGACCAACTCGTGCTGAGCCACGGTGCGTGGAGTTGCCAACGTTCGGTGCGTTGGGGCCATTGGCTCCTGATCCGCACGTACCACACCGGGCTCAAGGAGTTCCCCGAGATCATGTTGTTCGACCTCGCATCCGACCCGCACGAGACGACCAACCTTGCCGCTCAACAACCGACCGTGGTCGGCGAGGGCCTGGCACGAGTGGACGCCTGGCTCGGTGAGCAGATGTGGCTAGGCAGGCGTGGCGATCCGCTTTGGGGCGTCATCCAAGAGGGTGGTCCCCTGCATGCCCGGGAGTCCTCGCCCGAGTGGGGGCGTTATCTGGAGCGGTTGCGCACAACGGGTCGTGGGCACCATGCGGACAATCTGGCGCGCTTTGGCGGGCGCCCGATGACCAGGGGTGTGTGACTCACAAAGGTCACACCCGATGACACGCCCTGTGTGACACAATGAACTGAAAAGAAGGTGCCCATCGTTTTGCCCACTTTTCGCGAAGGATTCAGTTTCGACGACGTTCTCCTCGTTCCCAAACACACGCAGGTGCTCCCCAGCCAGGTGGACACCAGCACCGAGTTTCTCCCTGGCATCCGACTCAACGTCCCCATCGTTTCCGCACCGATGGATACGGTCACCGAGTCGCGTCTCGCGATCGCAATCGCCCGCGAGGGCGGCGTTGGCGTCATCCACCGCAACCTGAGTATCGAGCAACAGGCCGTCGAGGTCGATCGCGTGAAGCGTTCCGAGCACGGGGTCATCACGAACCCCATCAAGCTCACACCCGAGAAGACCTTGCAGGATGCGGTGAACCTGATGGACCACTTCCACATCAGCGGCGTGCCCATCGTCGATGGTGAAAACCGGCTGGTCGGCATCCTGACGAACCGCGACATTCGCTTCGAGACCGACTTCACCAAGATCATCGCCACGCGGATGACCTCCAAGGACTTGGTCACTGCTCCGGTCGGCACCTCGCTGCAGGACGCCGAACGCACGCTGGCCGACCACCGCATTGAAAAGCTACCCATCGTGGACGCCCAGGGCCACCTGATGGGCCTGATCACGATCAAGGACATCCAAAAGGTGAAGCGGCACCCCGATGCGACCAAGGACTCCAAGGGTCGATTGGTGGTGGGAGCCGCGATAGGCGCGCTGCGCCAACCTTACGAGCGGGCCAAGGCCCTCATGGAGGCTGGAGCCGACTTTGTCGTCATCGACGCCGCGCACGGTCACAGTGCTGGGGTGATGAATTGCGTGCGCATGCTCAAGGAGAAGTTGCCCGATCTCAAGGTGATCGCGGGCAACGTCGCGACCCGCGAATCCGTGAGGGACCTCGCCGCCCTTGGCGTGGATGGGCTGAGGGTCGGCATCGGCGCGGGTTCGATTTGCACGACGCGGGTCGTGGCGGGCGTGGGCGTGCCTCAGTTCACGGCCGTGTACGAGTGTTGCCAGGAAGCCAACGAGTTGGGCGTTCCCACGATCGCCGACGGCGGCATCCGCATGTCGGGCGACGTGGTCAAGTCGCTGGCCGCGGGAGCGAGCTGCGTGATGATGGGCAACATGTTCGCCGGATGCGAGGAAAGTCCCGGCGAGATCGAGATCTACCGCAACCGCGCTTACAAGGTGTACCGAGGCATGGGCTCGGTCGCCGCGATGAAGCAAGGCTCTTCCGACCGCTACTTCCAGGCCAAGGACACGGGCGTGCTGGTCCCCGAGGGCGTCGAGGGACGCGTGCCTTACAAGGGGACGCTGAGCGACACGTTCGCCCAAATCGTGGGTGGCTTGCGAAGCGGCATGGGCTACGTGGGCGCCAACAACCTGGCCGAGCTTCGCGAGCGGGCGGAGTTCATGAGGATCACGACGGCCAGCCTACGCGAGAGCCACCCCCACGACGTTTGGATCACCAAGGAGCCACCGAACTACTCGGCTCCGGCGGCTTCCGAAGCGGAATGAGTTGGGCCCCGAAAGGGGCCCATGCAATCCGTGGTGCCCAGGAAAGGACTCGAACCTTCACTCCCTTGCGAGAACTAGTACCTGAAACTAGCGCGTCTACCAATTCCGCCACCTGGGCACGGCGCGGAAGATTATAGCCCATTCACTGCGTCAAGCGGTACGACCGACGACCTGCAATGGCCGGCGAGCCGCGGCAGCAGCGGCAAACAAGCGTGAAGCTTGGCTCGAGACCTCGAGCACGGTCGGCTCCCAGTGCCTCTCGCGATCGACCGTCTCCAATCCGAAGTAGCCGAGAAAAACTCCCGAGTGCACCAATGGGAACAGCGCCAACGACTTGACGTTGCTGGCCGCCAGAACCTCGCGCTCAGCCTCGGCATCCCCCGGCATGGTCTCAAGCGACTCCACGCACACCGAGTCGTGACGCAACAGGTGGTTCAGCCACCACGCCCTGTGGGACTTCCCGTGATTCGGAACACAGCTCTCCTTGGGTACCACGCCGGGTCCGCACCACTGCACCGATCGGCACTCCTCTCCGCTGGGGCCGCAGAGGCTCACATAGCAGCGATCGGCATGGAAGTGCGTGCCCAGCGAAGCCAACGCCTCATGGACACCCGTTTCAAAGTCTGGGTTTGACAAGAGGGCCGTCGCCGCTTCCATCAAGCCTTCGCCCAGCGACGAAGAGGTGACGCTCCGCAAGAGCAACGGCTGAGAGTTCGATGCCTCGCGGCATAACCACAAGTGGCCCTTGAAGATGCTCGTCGGATCGATGGGCAGGTAATCCATCACGAGTTGACGCCCATCGTGCATTTCGAACAACTCGCCGTAAACCGGGAGGTCGGAATCCTGCATCTCGACGAGGCGGTCGGCGAACAAGTTGCCATCCTTCAGGGCCTTCTTGACCCGCTGGATGAGGTTCCGGTGCTCTTGCCCGACATACTCCTTGGGCCTGAAGGGCAGCCCAAACATCTCGCAGAAGCCCTGGTTGATGAACGCGACGCGGCCATCCTGATCCTCGAACAACACCCCCGAGTTCAGGTTGTCCATCAGGGTTCGCAGCCGCGAGGACGCCTGAATGAGCAACTGTTCCATGCGCTTGCGTTCGGCGATCTCGTAAAGAAGCACCTGGTTGTGGTCCTCGACTTCGGTGATCTTCTCCGCCGCGCGAAGGGACAGCGCCTTGGCCACCACCTCGGTTCGGGAGGCCGACCCGTGACGAAGGCGGATACGCCTCCAGTAGGTGAGGACGGTTTCGCGGCTGATGCCGAGTTTGTGGGCGATCTCCTTGTCGGTCAGGCCCTGGGCGGCGAAATGCAGGACCTGCTGCTCGCGGGTCTGCGGTTCGATGTGAAGGACGTCGTCGTGCACGCTCATGCCTTGAATCCAGTCTCGGGTGGGAACCCATGAGATTTATCGGCATCGCCGCGCGCCCGACTGAGGTTCGGACGCCAAATCCTGGTATCCGGCATGCGGGCAACCCATACTGGAAACGGTCGGCTCGCCAGCGTGCTGCAGGCATCGGGCGGCCCGTACGGAAGCCATTTCGAAAAAAGTTCCTGCGCAAGGTTGCAGATTGGTGTCGTTTGGCTTACAATAGCCTTACGTTGGACGGCGCTTGCCGTCCTCGAACTTGATTCAGAGGTGCACCCTTGAAAAGACGAGCCTTTACGCTCATCGAACTCCTTGTCGTTATCGCCATCATCGCGATCCTCGCGGCGATGCTCTTCCCCGTCTACGCGCAGGCCAAGCAGTCGGCCAAGCGCACGTCCTCGCTGAGCAACATCAAGCAGATCGGCCTTGCCGCCGTGATGTATGGTGGCGACCACGATGACATGATCCCGCTGTTCCTCAACGGCGCTCCCGGGCAACTCAGCGGAGCCGTGATGCCCCGCGCCGACAGCTGGGTGTTCATGGTCCAGCCCTACATGAAGTCGCTGGCCATGATGGTCGATCCTCAGCGCGGCGACTCCCGCAACATCTTCGGCAGCGGCCCCAACGCCTGGTACGGCAACCAGAACCGCTTCCCGATGTATGGCATCAACTACCTGTTCGTTGCGCCCTTCCCCGAGTGCACGCACGGCGAAAGCAAGGCGTTCACGCAGGCTGACGATCCGGCCGGCACGGTGTTCTTCACCGAATCGCGCGTGTTCACGGTGGATGCGACCCGCGGCTACTTCGGCGTCAACGCGCCCGGCATGTGGCCCCAGATCGCCCCGCACTCCATCTACTGCATCTACTGGGACGGCAACGCCGGATCGGGCAACTGGTCCGCGGGCGGCCCTGTGAAGCACACGTCGTCCGCCATGATCCAGGGCAACAGCTCGTCCAACGTCGCCTGGCTCGACGGTCACGCGAAGAACATGAAGGACACGGCTCTGGCCAAGGGCACCGACTACTCGACCGCCGTCCCGGGCGCGAGCGGCTACTCGGTTCCGGACGGCGCAGTCATCGTGGACCGCAACAACTACTGGTGGAACCTGGACAACAACTTCTACGATGAGTAAGTGGTCCAAACTGGCCGTGGTCGGGGCGCTCGCTCTGGCCCTGGCCGCCATCGGCTGCCGCGATCAGGAGGGCTCCTCCGGTACTTCGGCTTTGGATTCGAAACCGCTCAGCGACAATTCGGACAAACCCAAGACCGAAGCAGGTGGAGCCATCCCGGACCTTGACGTTCGGCCCGCTCCGGCTGGAGTCAAGACCGGCACTCCATGATTTGCCCCCTCCAACAGTAGCAGCAAGCCCCCGCCTCGGCGGGGGTCTTTGCATTACAGCCAGAGTTCATCGCACTCTGAGACGGGCCGTGTTATGATAGAAAGTCATGCGGTCGCGCGCCTTCACTCTCATCGAGCTCCTCGTCGTCATCGCGATCATCGCCATTCTTGCCGCCATGCTGTTCCCCGCCTACGCTCAGGCGAAGGAAGCCGCCAAGAAGACCGCTGCGCTCGGCCAAGCCAGGCAGCTCTCGGCAAGCGTTCTCATGTACGCAGCGGACTACGACGACCACTTCGTCCCGTCCACGATCTACCCCGCCGACCCGAGCCAAGAGCCCGTGATCTGGTCGCCGATGGTGTTCCCTTACATCAAGTCCAAGGAGATCCTGGTCGCACCCGGCACCAATGGCCGATTCGCCAACGGCTGGAACGAACGGAGCTGGCAGAACATCGGCTACAACGGCGCGACGGCGCTCGACTTCACCGAACACGGGTGCGTGGAAGGTCAGGCCGACACGTCGGGTTGCGAAGGGTTCACCACTCCGGCGACGTTCAGCCAAGCCGACGAGGCCGCGCGGGTGGCCCTATTCGCCGTGACCCCGTGGGGCGAGCGAGCGGCCAAGTACCGCGGCTACGTGTTCAGCCCCTACAACGGCGAGACCTACCTCCCCGACCCCAAGCTCAGCCCGCCGCTGTGCGCCGACCGTGACTTGGTCGCCGAACTCGGGGCGACGCTCTCACCCTCGCAACTCAAACCGATTTTCGCCTACTACGGAAAGAACGGGACCGGGGTTGGAGTGACCCCCATCGTGTTCGCCGACGGGCATGCGAAGTCCCTGAGTGCGAACGCGATCAACGGTCGATCGGGTTCGATCGTTTGGCGTTTCCGCTGAGCGGGATTGGAGGGGCGCGTCTAGCTCGGGTAGCCCGGCAACTGCTTGAGCAGGTACGCCTGTCCTTGGTGGTAGGCCGGGTGGAACGCCAAACGCGTCAGCGCCCCGCGACCATCAATGACCGGACCCAATGCGCTGACCAAGGACTTGTCCGCAATGGTAGCGGGGTCGTCCATCATGGGTCGCACCAGGGCCTCGGTCACGGCGAACACGCCCAACAAGCCTTCCACGGTCAACTCGCCCGCCTCGAAGGGGAACGCTTTGTCGTTCACCACCCCGTCCACCGCCGACATCTCCACGCGGCGAAGGCCCGGCTCCAGAGTCAGATCGCGCAGTTGGCGGGAGAAGTAGGCCTCGACCCCGGCCACGTGCGCCGCCATCTGACCGATGCTCAACACGCCTGACGCCGGGCTCCAGTCGAGCTGATCTTGGCGGAGGCCGCTGAACTCGGCGATGAAACGAGAGCGGGACAGTTCCCACGGTGCTGCGAAGTCGGACACTCCTACATTCTAGACCAACGTGGCTCTGCCAGACAGTCAGTCGAGAGCGAAGGAAACTGCCAATTCTCCAACAAGACCCTTGACAAGCGCGAATCAACATGCTAACATGGCGACATGGCGACATGGCGACATGGCGACATGGCGTGAGAACATTAGAAGATTGGGGCCCGTCATTCTTGGCGGAGGGTCCTTTTTGGCCACTCTAGCGATGTGGGCCGTGGCCCGGGCTGATGAGCCTGCCGGTTGTTGTTATGAAAAGGATGCGTGCTGCGAGCCGTGCACGTTCTGGAGCGAGGGCGAGTACCTTTACGTCGGAGCGACTGGCATGAAGATGTACAAGGGCGGTCCAGTGTCCCGATGGCAATCCTGTAGTCTGTTCGGGGTGGATTCATAGCGGTCAACCTTGCACGGTCGGAAACAAGATTCCGAATCGTTCCCACAATCCAACCAAGAACCGCTGCAACGAGTCTTGGTCCCAGCAGTGTCCGTCGAGCCCACCAGATTCCTAGAAGGGAGTTGACCATGATGAACCGCGTTTCCATAACCCTCGGCTTTTGCGTTTTGTCGCTGTCCGGTTGCGCACCGTCCAAAGACGGTCCGATTCAAGGAACCCTTGCACAGGCGGCATGGAGCGACTCGCCCAACAGCATCTCCAAGCTCAAGCGCATCGGCCAAGCCATGTTGCTCTATGCCTCACAGCATGACGGCTATGTCCCGCCTTATCAGGTATCAAGCGGCGTCAGCGATGGAACGACGACCATCACTGGAAGGCCCGAAGCATGGAAAGAGGCCCTGATCTCCGCAGGAGCGAAGGCAAGCGACTTCCAGTCCGCCGTGAAGGACCGGTTGCCCAAGAACATAGAATTCGTCAACGGCGCTTCGTTCGACATCACGTGCTTCACCACGGGTGGACCACCGACCGCGCCTGGGCCCGAGCGTCCACCCTATGTGTTTCCGGACGGGGGCTACCGCTTGACTCTTTCCGAGATCGAAGACCCGCGAGCGGGAACCTATGCGCTCGACAACGTTTGGCGGGAAGCGGGAGGCTCGGGCTCGCGCACCGTTCTCGGCGAGTTTGCCACGGTCCTCTACTACGACGGTGCCGCCGGCGTCCACCCGTTCGACTTCAGCAGCAAGCCCAAACCAAACTGGAAAGAGCCTAAGAGGTCTTCTTCGGTCGGGCAAAGATGATCTGACGCGCCAGATTCGGTTCGAAGAACTGAAACACTTGGGCGCCTTCGTCGAACTTTGGATACTTCCCATAGTACGATGCTTGCGCCATCTTGCCCTGCATGGTGCCCGTAAGCCCGTTCATCGTCCACTGGGCCGAAAGATTGCCGTAGCCATCCACACGGCCCGTGATTGGATAGAGTGCGCCTTCGATGGTGACTCCACCGACCACAACGCCGTACTTGATCGTCAAGTTCATATCGCCGATCCACTGCACTCCGGTGTTCTGACCGACGCCAGGAATGAACATCCGCGCTTCCCATGTGTATTTGCCATCCCATTCGCCTGCCCCGCTCTTGCCATAGTGAATGGTCTCAACCAATGGGTTGCTGAATTGACTCGAGTGAAGTTCGAACGCAAGATCGTCTGCCTCGGCGTCTCGCCCGGTGGCTCTCATGCGATCGTGGAGCAGCGTCAGAGCCTTCATGTGGATGAAGGTGAACCCCATACTCCGGTCGGTGCGCGACATACTCAAGAGAGGCTCGGCACGCTCCCAGTCGCCCAATTCGGCCCATGCGATGCCCTTCCACGCGTGCGCGGCGATGGAGCCCGGCTCGGCGGCCCTGAGGCGGTCCATTGCCCCTTCCTTCTTCTCTCGCACGTCCATCACCAATTTGAACGCCTCGACTTGCTCTGCCAGTTCGGAACTGGCATCTGGCAAGGTTGGAATCAAAGCGAGCGCCTTGGCTTGATCGCCACGGATGGCATATGCCATGGCAAGATACCATCCTTGGTCGGCAAGGTCCTCTGGCGAAAACCCACCCTCCTCGGCCAAACGGATGGCCTCATCGTAGCGTGCAACATTCAGGTAAGTGATCACAGCCAAAGACTTCAGCGATGGCTCAAGATCCTTCTTGGGGAAGTATCGATCCATAAGGAGAGCCAATTGCTCGGTTCGCTCTGACTCGAATCCAAGCATGAAGAGCATGTTCCAGCATCCTGCGTCGTAACCGAACTTCTCCACATGAGCAAACAGCGCATCAAAGAACGCCATTGAGTTTTCGCCCAGAACTTGACGTTGAATAACACCGAGAGCGACGCCTTCCCACATCATTTCATTGAGAATCGTGATCGCCTCGATCAGAAACGACAATGGCTCATCGGTGTACTTCATGGCGGACTCGACGATGCTCTCTCGTTCCTCCGCTTCTTGCCGCAACCCATCGCTCAGAGCCAAGGCCAGACGTGCTTGCCATGCATACGGATGTTTTTCAGCTTTGGCTTTCACCGAATCCGCGATAATGACCGAACGGATACCAGCGATCCGAACGGCTTGGAGCATCGCATAAGGCGAAACATCTTTCTCAAGGCACTCTTTCAATGCAGCAAGCATGTCCTGAAATCGACCGGCATCTTTGTATAAACGTGCACGGCTCAGGGCCCAGATGCCCGATTCCGGCAGAACCTTTTCGGCATCCGTGATCACCCGCTCCAGTTCTTCGGGGACACCACATTGAACTGCTGATACGATCTGGGTGGAGTATACAACCATATCGACAGGTTCTTGACCTTCTGCTTGAGCGCATGCTCGAAGTAGCTCAAGACTCTTGATGTAGTCCCCAGCCAGTGCGGCCTGTTCGGCACGAATGTAATATCTTGTACGCGCCGTGAATGAGGGAAGCTCGAGAGATTTCTCCAGAAAGGACCGTTTATCTTTCATCGTCCCAACTGCACTTGTAGCCGACCAAGCGAGTTGCCAAGCGTTGAAACCGCCATCACTCTGCATCAACTCGCGTGCGGCAGCCATCTTCACGCTTGGAGTCGTCGAACGAGATTCATTGCTGAGTATGGCAAGATTGCGTAGGTATGGGTCATCGGTCCGATCAAGCAGCTTGCCAAAGACGCGATCAGCCTCCTTCAGCCGACCTATGAGCCCGAGCGAGACAGCAAAAGTGTAATACGAAGTCGGCGTGATGCGGTCGAGCTGTTCGAGGGTCTTCAACATTTCGACGGCATCCTCGTATCGGTCGGATTCGAACAAGGACTCGGCGTAGCCCGCAAGGGCAGCCGCGTGTTGCTCAGGATTCAACGCGCCAGCTTGTTCGGAAAAGGCCTTGATCGCCTCGCCCGTCTGGCTGGGAACGAAAGCACCGAGCATGACGTCTTGTGTCTTCTCCGACCACAGGGAGGGCTTTTGGGCAGCATCGCCATAGCTGGGCCGAGTGAATGCCTCGACCTGCTCGGCCACGTCCTGTCCGACACGCGATGCCCAGAGCGCGCCGGAACGGGGATCTCGCAACTCCTTCTTGTCGAGGGACTGGAGCAAACAATAGGTAAACGCCCCGTGGCGAACGTTCTGGTACTCGTACGAACGCTTGCCGGGCGCACAGCCCAGCATCACGGCGATGTTGGAGGTGCGTCCGAGTTCCTGCAACTCCTCGCCGAACGCGTTCTCGTCGCCCCCCCGGCAGGCATCGGCGATGAAGAGCACATTGCGCAGACCAGCCTTGACGATCCGCCCGATGAGTGCTTTGACCGGTATGCCGACCTGCTCCGCGTTTGCCTTGGTGGCGTCTGTGGGCAGGAGATAATCGCCATTCGCTGTGCCGATGCCGTGACCCGCGAAGAAGAACACAAAGAGGTCTGACTGATCAAGACGCTTGTCGGCAAGCACGCGGTCGAGCTCGCCCAGCACGTTTTCGCTGGTCGGCGGCTTGCCCACATTCGGAAGATCGGTGAACAGCGAAATCGTCGACGCCTCGAAGCGATACTCGTTCTGCAGCTTCGAAGCGAACCTTTGCGCGTCGCGCGCGGCGAAGCTGAGCCGCCCCATCTCGGCGTACTCGTTCGCTCCGACCACGATCGCCCACCGCTTGCTGGGGACGAACGGCAACTCCGAGCAGAACCCCAGACACCAAGTCCAGAGCAGACAGACGATCGCGACAAGACGCACGCCTAGTTAGACGTCCGAGCTGCGCCGCACGCACCGCTTCGCGGCGGTTCGTTTCTCTAGCTGCAACCGCTTGTCGCGCCGCACGTGTCGCACTTCAGGCACACACCGTTGCGCACCATGGTGAACGCGCCGCAGTCGCCGCACGGATCGCCTTCGTAGCCCTTCAACCGCGCGATGCGCCGCTGCTCCGACGGGTCGAGCCGACTTGGCACCTCGGACCTGACCACCGTTTCGATCGCCTTGGGTCGCTCGCTCGTCCTTCCCTTCGAAAAGCCAATGGAATCATGATCTTCATGGGAGTACCCGGGAGGAATCCCATTCACGTCTTCACGCTCCTCCTCTTCCTCAAAGTCCAGAGCCGGTTGGCGCGGCGTTCCGACCGTGTCACCTCGAAGATCTTCTGGCGACACTTGGACGAGATCCGTCCGGCCAAGATAGGACATGGCGAGTTCTCGGAAGATGTAGTCGATCACCGAGGTCGCAACCTTGATATTGTCATGGCCTTGCACCGGGCCGTTGGGCTCGAAGCGCGTAAATACGAACGCCTCGACGAACTCCTCCAAGGGCACGCCATACTGCAACCCCAACGAGACCGAGATCGCAAAGCAGTTCATCAACGACCTAAACGCCGCACCTTCACGGTGCATGTCGATGAAGATCTCGCCGAGTGCACCATCGTCGTACTCACCGGTACGGATGTACACCTTGTGCCCCGCAACACGCGCCTTTTGGGTGTAACCGCGCCTTCGAGCGGGCATGAGACGACGCTTCGAAATGTAGCGGTAAACAAGTTTCTGAGCTGCCGCATGCACTTCGGAGTCTACGGTTCCATGTTCGGCCACGACTGGCACGGGGGCGGTCGGCAAATCGCTAAGCGATGCTTCAAGAATCGCCGCAGCGGCATCGTCTACCGACGAATTGAGCGGTTGGCTCAGCTTTGAACCGTCGCGGTAGAGAGCATTTGCCTTCAGGCCAAGCTTCCACGATAGCAAGTATGCCTCGGAAACGGCCTCGATCGTGGCGTTGGACGGAAGGTTGATCGTCTTGCTGATCGCCCCAGAGAGGAACGGCTGTGTCGCCGCCATCATGCGGATATGCCCTTCAGCCGAGATATAGCGGGCACCCTTGGCACCGCACTTGTTGGCGCAATCGAAGACCGAGTAATGTTCCTTGGCAAGATGCGGAGCCCCTTCGATCGTCATCGTGCCGCAAGCATATTCATTCGCCGCTGCAATCTCGGCTCGCGTGAAGCCCAGCGCCGCCAGCATGTCGAACCCAAAGTCATCCAACTGCGCGTCGGTGAATCCGAGCTTGGTGCGGCAGAACTCGTCTCCCAAGTTCCACTTGTTGAACGCAAACTGGATGTCGAACGAACTTTCAAGGGATGCCTCCAAACGTTCGATGGCACCATCGTCGAAGCCTCGATCGCGCAACCTTTCGTGGTTCACGCCTGGAGCGTTTCTGAGCGTTTTGTGACCGACACAATAGGCCACGATATCCTCGATCTGCTCCGAACTGTAACCGAGTTTCCGAAGCGCAACCGGCACTGACTGGTTCACAATCTTGAAGTACCCGCCACCTGCCAGTTTCTTGAACTTGACCAACGCGAAGTCGGGCTCAACACCAGTCGTGTCGCAATCCATCACCAAACCGATGGTGCCCGTCGGAGCCAAAACAGTCACCTGCGCGTTTCGGAATCCATGCAGTTCGCCAAGTTGAAGAGCGCGGTCCCAAGCTCTTCGAGCCGCGACAAGGAGATCCGTCTGACACCGATCGGCATCGATGCCCATTGGTTTGACGCTCAAGCCCTCGTAGTCTTCCTCTAGAGCGTCGTACGCCGCTGATTTGTGGTTTCGGATCACGCGAAGCATGTCCTTCGCGTTACGCCGGTACCCTGGGAAGGGACCCATTTCGCGAGCCAGCTCAGCGCTTGCCGCATACGCTTCGCCGCCGAGAATCGCGGTCAAAGCTCCGGCGATAGCCCGGGACTCCTCGCTATCGTACGGAACAGCCAAACGCATCAGCAATGCGCCGAGGTTGGCATAGCCCAATCCCAATGTACGGAACTCGTAGCTGAGCTTTGCGATCGAAGGACTCGGGAACTGCGCCATCAGCACGCTGATTTCCAGCACAATCGTCCAGAGACGAATCGCGTGGCGATAACCCTCGATGTCAAACTTTCCTGTTTCTTCGTCAAGAAACTTGACCAAGTTGATGGACGCCAGGTTGCAGGCCGTATCGTCCAAGAACATGTACTCCGAGCAGGGGTTGCTGGCGTTGATGCGGCCGTCCACCGGACACGTGTGCCAGTCGTTGATCGTAGTATCGTACTGTAACCCCGGGTCGGCGCTTGCCCAGGCCGCCTCACAGATTTGATCCCACAATTCTCGCGCGGGAAGGGTCTTGACCGAACGACCGTCGGTGCGCGCTTTAAGGTGCCAGATGTCGTCGGACTCCACAGCCTTCAGGAAGGTGTCAGAAACTCGAACAGAATTGTTGGAGTTTTGACCGGAGACGGTCACGTAGGCTTCGCTTTCGTAACCTGTGTCAAAAACAGGGAACTCGATCTCGCGAACGCCCTGAGCGCCAAGTTGGATCACACGCTGGATGTAATTGAGGCTGACTTGCGCCCCCTTCGCTTCGGCAACGGCCCGCCTGAGCGCATCATTTTTGCGTAGATCAAACCGATCGCTTTCGGCCAACTCTGTCCCGCCATGGCCCGCGCGCAGAATTGCATTGAGGTGCTTGTTGTTCAGTAGGGAACCTGTGACGAGCGCGGCCACCTTTTGCTCTTCGCGAACCTTCCAGTTCACGAACTTTTCAATGTCCGGGTGGTCCACATCCAGGCACACCATCTTGGCAGCACGACGTGTGGTGCCTCCCGACTTGATGGCGCCCGCCGAACGGTCGCCGACGCGCAAGAAGCTCATGAGGCCGCTGGACTTGCCACCGCCGCTCAGTGGCTCGTTTTCGCCCCGCAGCGAGGAGAAGTTGGTGCCTACCCCGCTCCCGTACTTGAAGATCCGCGCTTCCCGCGTCCAGAGGTCCATGATGCCTCCTTCGTTGACCAGGTCGTCGCTCACCGAGAGGATGAAGCAGGCATGGGGCTGAGGTCGCTCGTAAGCGTTCTCGCTCTTCCTCAGCTCGCCCGATTCGGGATCGACGTAATAGTGGCCTTGCGGCGTGCCGGAGATGCCATAGGCGTAGTGCAGACCCGTGTTGAACCACTGAGGACTGTTCGGCGCGGCGACCTGGCGGGCCAGCATGTGGCACAGCTCGTCGTAGAACGCATCCGCGTCTTCGGTCGAATCGAAGTAGCCGTACTGTTCGCCCCAATGCCTCCAACAGCCGGCCAAGCGGTGGAAGACCTGTCGGCTGTCGGTCTCGCCGCCCGTCGAGCCATCCGGCTGTGGCACGCCAGCCTTTCGGAAGTACTTTTGCGCCAGGATGTCTGTGGCCACTTGGGACCATGCGGCGGGCACCATGACGTTCTCCATCGAGAACACCTTGGTGCCGTCGGGGTTGCGGATCTCGCTCTTGCGGGCGACAAAATCGATGCCGCCATAGGCGCCTTGCTCGGCGGTCGTGAAATACCTTCCAATCTTCATGCTGTGCTTCCTGCTGCTTCTGTAGACACCAGTCTATCATACTGTGTCGCGTTTGGGCGACCGAAACCTCGGGCCGCGCACAATCGCAACGCTTCGGCGAAATCGTCCACGCTGGCGAACTGCCGGTAAACGCTGGCGAACCGGATGTAGGCCACCGTGTCGAGGGCCATCAGCTCGGCGATAACGCGCTCGCCCACTTCACCGCTCGGGACTTCGTCCTCGAACGTGCTGTACACGTCCCGTTCGATGCGCTCGGCGGAATCGCGGAGGCTCTCCAGCGAGACCGGCCGCTTGCCACACGCCACGATCATGCCGCGCAAGACTTTCTCGCGGTCGAACTCCTCTCGCGTGCCGTCCCGCTTGACCACGAGGAGGCGCGGAACTTCGGGCGCCTCGAACGTGGTGAACCGGCGAAGACACGCCTCACACTCGCGGCGTCGGCGGACGGCTTCACCGCCGCGCGCGGGTCGCGAATCAAGGACGTGATGCTCTTCCGAGCCGCAAAACGGGCAACGCATGACTGGGTCTTCGGACCGATGGCTTCACCCTGAGGCTACAACATATCGGGCCGCAAAGGGAGAGACGGCACAGGATATTGATCCGATGCTCGTTTTGTCCCCTTTTTTGCCACACGTTTTCCATGGGAGGTTTGGTGCGGCTTGGATTTGTTCGGTTCGGTTCGGTGTTGGCTCAGCGGGCCCTGGACGGGTCCGCCGCAAACGCCGGGTTCAAAGTCAACGTACGGTTTGGCTGGCTCGCTCGGCGTCTGTGTCCAGCTTCTGGCCCAGACGGAGGTTGCCCTTGCGCCGCCTTAGAAGGGCAGCGAGCCCGAGACCCAGAATCGTTGACGAGGTGGGCTCTGGAACGGAGTCGATCGTGAAGTCCACTCCGGTCACGTCGTTGAGGTCGCTCCCGTCGGGCCCCACAACTGCGCTCAGGCGGTCGCCAGACTCAAGTTTGACCGATCCAGACGTTGGCACTGGCACGTCGAACGAGTTCGATAGGCCAGACCACAGCAAGGTCGTCCCGTTATGGACGATGTAGACATCTGACGAGGAAGGCAGTGTGTTCCTCTGAGTAAAGGAAGCGGTCCAGCTGTACATTCCGGCAGTCGGAGCAGTGAACTGAAGGGCCACGTATGGACCGATTCCGCCGGGACGCATTGCGATCTGGCCAGCCAATAGGTGCGCCGAGCCGACGGTTCTCGTCGTCTCGTTCATGTTCTTGACGATCCACGGTTCGCCCGTGTCTGCCTGCCACCCGACAAGGCCTTCCCCAAGCACAAGGGGAGCCGCCATGGGCAGTAGAAGAGCGAGCTTCCCAGGCTCGTAGCCGTACTCCCACTGACCCGATGGG
The DNA here is from genome assembly GCA_039811705.1 of Fimbriimonadaceae bacterium. Classification (GTDB taxonomy): domain Bacteria; phylum Armatimonadota; class Fimbriimonadia; order Fimbriimonadales; family Fimbriimonadaceae; genus UBA2387. The sequence continues at coordinate 21,797 of JBDHZD010000005.1, forward strand.
TTGTTGACGAAGCTGAAGTCGGCCGCCGCATCCCAGAGCGCGTGGCTCTGCGAGGCAACGAGGCAGAGTGAGATGGTGGTGCTCATGGCACGTCCTCTGTTCATGTGATTCCTACTTGGTCGGGGAATGCGCGCAGGCTCTAGTGGCCCGCCACTACACACCTGAAACCCCCGCCAGTATAAGGCAACATTTCTCGAATCGCACAGCGATTTTTGGGGGCTTGAGGACGAAGCGTGTTGCGGCTAGGCTCCGCGACTGGATTCCCTACCGGAAGAAGTCGAACGCTTCGAGCCGCTTCTTGATCGCCTGCAGGAACCGGCCCGCCAACAGCCCGTCCACCAGACGGTGGTCGTAAGTGAGCACCAGGTACATCATCGAGCGCACGGCGATCATGTCGTCCACGATCACGGGTTGCTTCACGATGCCGTAGGTTCCCAGAATGCCTGCCTGAGGCGCGTTGATCATCGGCGTGCCGAACAGCGCACCGTACGAGCCGGGGTTGGTCAGCGTGAACGTGCCGCCCTTCACGTCGTCCACGGTCAGTGAGTTCGACCGTGCCCGCTTGGCGATGTCTTCCAGGTCGCGGGCCAGCTCCACGACAGACTTCTTATGACAGTCGCGGATCACCGGGACGATCAGGCCTTCGTCGCCGTTCTTGCCCAGCGCCACGGCCACGCCCATGTGGACAGCGCGGTTCTTGAGGATGGTGTTGTCGGGTTGGAGCGAGCTGTTGATCAGCGGGAACTCGACCAGGGCCTCGGTGATCGCTTTGATGAAGAAGGGCGTGTAGGTGAGCTTGACGCCATAGGTCGCCTGGAAGCCGTCTTTGTTGGCTTCGCGGAAGCGGACCATTGGCGTGACGTCCACCTGGGTCGTCGTCGAGACGGTCGGGACAGCGGCGCTGCGCACCATCGCATCGGCGATCATCTTGCGCAAGCCGACGAGCGGCACAATCTCCTGCTCGGGGCCGGCTTGAGTGACAGCGGGCGGCACATCCATCTTGGGCACGGGGGCGACGGGCGCGGGAGTCGGCGCCACGGGTTTGGAGACACCAGCAAGGTACCCCTCCAAATCCTTCTTGGTGACCCTTCCGCCCTGCCCGGTGCCCTGAATGCTGGCCAAGTCGGCGTCGCTCAGTCCGTGTTCTTTGGCCATGGCGCGCACGACGGGCGTAAACCAGGTTCGGCCGGACGGAGCGGCAGGCGCGACCACCGGAGTCTCGATCTGAACGACTGCGGGTTCGGCAGGAGCGGGTGCTTGCGCGGCCGCTGGCGCGGCGTCGGCGGTCTCCGAGATGATGCCCATGACCTTGAACACCTCGACGGCTCCGCCCTCGGGGATCAGAATCTGAGTGAGATAGCCCGAGGCGGGCGCACCCAGTTCGGTGTTGACCTTGTCGGTCATGATCTCCACGACGGGTTCGTCCTCTTTGACGAACTCGCCCACCTGCTTCAGCCAGCGGCTGACCGTGCCCTCGTGCACGGATTCGCCCAGTTCGGGCATCAGAATCTCGACGGCCATGACCCCCGATTATGGACGATCTGGATTCCTCGGCGGGCAGGGGGATCTACCGCCGGGACGGCGGGGCTACGATGCGCCATGGAGCCGGGTATCGTGAGCATGCCGATGCCCAAGACCATTCTCATCACGGGCGCCAACGGAGAAATCGGCCACGGATTGGTGGAAGCGCTCTCCGGACAACCCGACACCCGCATCGTCGCCCTTGACCTTCGACCGCTCGACGACCACTTGGCCGCCAAGTGCCATGCCACCGTCGTCGGCGACATCGGCGACCGCGATTTGCTCGGTCGGATCGCTTCCGAACACGAGATCGACACCGTGTTCCATTTGGCCGCGTTGCTCAGCACGCGCTCCGAGCGGCAGCCGTTGCTCGCGCACCGGGTGAACGTGGATGGCACGCTGAACCTGCTCGAGCTGGCCATCGCCGAAGCGAGGTCGCAAGGCAAAGACGTCCGGTTCCTCTATCCCTCTTCGATCGCAGTCTATGGGTTGCCGAACCTCGATGCCAAGCGAAACGCCGGCAAAGTGAGTGAAGACGATCACACCCGCCCCACCACCATGTACGGCATCAACAAGCTTTACTGCGAGCGGTTGGGCGATTATTACGCCGACCACTACCGCCAACTCGACCAGGAGGCCACGAAGGGCGGCGTGGACTTTCGCTGCATCCGCTTCCCGGGGCTCATCAGTGCGGTGACCGTACCCAGCGGAGGCACCAGCGACTATGGCGCCGAAATGCTCCACGCGGCGGCCAAAGGCGAGGCGTACGCGTGCTTCGTCCGGCCCGATACACGCATCCCGTTCATGGCGATGCCGGACGCAGTGCGCGCGCTGCTCATGCTGGAGGCCGCACCGAAGGAAGCGCTGACCCGCCGGGCGTACAACATCGCCGCGTTCAGCCCGTCGGCCGAGGAGATTCTGGCGATGACGTTGCGCTTCTTCCCGAACGCGAAGGTTTCCTACGATCCCCACCTGAAACGGCAGGGCATTGTGGACACGTGGCCCGAGGACGTGGACGACACGGCCGCGCGCACCGATTGGGGCTTCTACCACGAATTTGACTTCGACAGGGCGTTCGCCGACTACCTCATTCCGGGACTTGGCGTTTGAACCATGCTTGAGTGCACGTTCCGCCACCTGACCGGTATCGGCCCGCGCGCCGAGGCGAAGCTATGGGCGGCTGGATGCCGGTCTTGGGAAGCGTTGGAGGAAGGGCAGGCCAACGGAGCATTGCCCAAGAAGGTGACGGCCAGGCGCCTCCGCGAGGAACTCGACCAATCGCGCCAAGCGCTCGCGCAGGGGGTTCACCAATACTTCGCCGAACGCTTGCCCGAGGCCGAGCATTGGCGTTGTCTTCCCCACTTCCCCGATACGGTCTGCTACTTGGACATCGAGACCACGGGCGGACGCCCTCCCGACGACCGCATCACGGTGATCGGGCTCCACGACCACGAGCGCTACCTGCCGTTTGTTCAGGGCGACAACCTGGAGGCGTTTCGCGACGCGATCACGCACTACTCCGTGGTCGTGACGTTCTCGGGCGGCAACTTCGACTTGCCGATGATCCGGCGCGAGATGGGCATAGCCCTCGACCACCTGCACATCGACCTGTGCCCTGCGCTGCGACGGGTGGGCGTCGGCGGGGGTCTCAAGAAGATCGAGCAGGCGTTCGGCTTGGAGCGCAGCCCCGAGACTCAGGGCCTGACGGGGTGGGATGCCGTGAAGCTGTGGCGGCGGCACCTCAATGGCGACCGCAAAGCACTCAGGCTGTTGATCGAGTACAACCGGCACGATGTTCTGAGCCTGTTGGAACTCGGACGTATCGCGTACCAACGGCTTCGGGAGGCGACGCTTGAGAACCAGGAGGTGCCCGTGGTCAAGCCGCGCCGCAAGCGGTGGGACGAGACGAGCCAACTCGCGTACCAACTCCGCGAGCGCAGGAGGCGGCCATGAACGTGTTCGTGACTGGCTTTGGACCGTTCTTGGGCAACGACGACAACCCCTCGGCGGCGCTCGCCGAATCCTGCGGTCTGCCGTTTCGCGTGCTGCCCGTCACGTTTCGCGCCGTCGAGGAGTTCTTAGCGTCGGCGCCGGAGTTCCATGCGCTGCTGATGCTGGGCTTGGCTTCGGGCGAGCAGAATCCACGGCTGCGCTTAGAGATGGTGGCGCGGAACGTGATCGGCGCAACGCCCGATGCCGAGGGCGTCGTGGGCGGACCGGGTCCTATCACTCCCTTTGCTCCACGCCAACTCGGGGCGACGCTCTTTCGCACGCCGGAGTTGGTCGCCGAGAGCGCCTACTGGCGTCCAAGCGTGGACGCGGGGAGCTACCTCTGCAACTACTCGCTGTTCCGTGCTCTGCAGACCTGGCCAAGTCGAGCCGTGGGATTCGTGCACGTGCCGCCGGTCGGGGCGATGCCGCTGGAAGCACAGCGTGCAGCCTTGGCCGACGTGATCGCCAACATCTGAAGGCAGGACATCGGACGGAGCATCGCGAACTGATCGCGGATGGACGTCAAGGGCCACATTCGCAACCGCATCGAGGAGGCCGCCGCCTGCTATGTGAAGGACTTCGAGGCGATTGCCGAGACCGACCTTGGGCGCTCGCCCGGTGGGACCGCCCGCAGCCCGTTCGACTTCACTTTTGAAGTGGTCGTCGTGAACAAGCGGATCGCTGCTCGGCTGCGGCGCGAGACCCCGCCCGCGCTTCAGCGCGAGGGCTGGATGACCGCTCCCGAGGAGTTCAAGTCGAAGCAAGGCGCGCTGCAGGCGTTCTCGGCTTCGGTGAACGAGGTGCTGGCCGCGTGGGACCACGTGTCGCCGAGCCACGTGGACGACGCCATCGAGACGCCGAGCGGACACACGACCGCGCTTGAAATGGCCAGCCTGTGCGCCAGCCACCTCACCTACCACGACGCCCAACTCAATTACTTCCAGTCGCTCCACGGCGATTCGGAAATGCACTGGTTCTGATCATGGATCTTGGATTGAACGAAAAGACAGCCATGGTTGCCGCCGCCAGCAAAGGCATCGGGCGGGCGGCAGCGCTGACCCTTGCGGGAGAGGGTGCCCGCGTGAGCGTGTGCGCCCGAAACGGGGAGGCGCTGGATTCCGTCGTGGCCGAGTTGCAGGGGTTGGGCGTCGAGGCGCTTGGCGTCGTCGCGGACGTGTCTTCCGTCGATGACTTGGAACGCTGGCACGCTGAGACGGTGGACGCTCTGGGCCCTGTGCAAGTGCTGGTGACCAACACGGGCGGCCCCGCGGCAGGGGTCGCGGGCTCGGTGAGCGACGAGGCTTGGCTTGCTGGGTTCGACTCCACGTTGCTCAACGTCGTACGGCTGGTTCGACTGGTCGCCCCGGGCATGGCCGAGCGAGCTTGGGGTCGCATCGTCCACGTGACGTCCCTGGTTGCAAAGGAACCCAACGACCTGCTGGCGATCTCGTCCACTCTCCGCTCGGGCCTGATGGGCTTGACCCGCCTGCAGGCTCGCGAACTCGGCCCGAACGGCATCACGGTGAACGGTGTGCTCCCCGGCCACACCCTGACGGACCGGCAACGCCACTTGGCCGAGATCCGCTCGGCGCAGTTGGGGGTCTCGGTGGACGAGGCGTTGCAGATGAACGGCGACTTGGCCGCCGTCCGGCGTTTGGGCCGCCCCGAAGAGATCGCCGCCGCCATCGCGTTCCTCTGCTCGGAGCAGGCGGGGTTCATCACGGGCGTCAACCTGCTCGTGGACGGCGGCGCGACGCGCGGCTTGGGATGACGGCGGGTCAGCCGCCGAAGTTGGAGCCGAACACTTCGATCTCGCCGATCCGAACCTCGCCCGAGAACGCTTTCTTCGCCGTGATTCGGATGAATCGGCCGCGGACTGGCATCCCCGTATAGCTCAACCCGCGTCCCGTGCCCACCACCTCGTAGCGGTTGCGGAACCTCCAAGGAGCGGACACCTCGCGTGCGAACGGGAAGGCGTCAGCCTCCGTTTCACCCGTCTGGTAGATGCCGATCTCGAAGTCGGGCCAGACCGAGCCCTCTTGGAGCACCAGCCTGACCTCTCCGATCTGGCGGTCGCGCCCGAGGTCGAGGTCGATCCAAGTGCCCTCGCCGCCCGGCAACGCGACGGCTGTCGCGGCATCGCCATCCGTCAACGCCGCATGGGCCAAGGCGTCCTGACTCACGGTCGACTTGGCCAGCTTCTGCAAGGCCAGGTTCGTCGAACGGTCTATTGGAGCTTGGGGCAGGTCGAATCGCAGGTCCATGATGGCGGCTCCACGATTCCCTCGCTGAAAAGCATCGACCAGATGCCAGACCTTGAGCCAAGTGGTCGCCGTTCGCCCGTTCTGGTTCGCTGCAACGAGCCAAGTGGCATCCTGCACGCTGGGAGCATAGCGCCCAAACGGATTCGCGAGCATCGTTCTGCCATTAGGCATAGGCGTCTCGGCCACCGCGGAGAACGCTGACCGCGGCAGTTCCGCCTGGCCCTGAGCATCGGTTTGAATCGTTGCCGACGGCTCCTTGGTTTGGACTCCATCCTTGCCCAACCGCCACAAACCGAGTTGAGCGTTGGCGATGGGTCGGCCGACTCCATCCAGAGCACGCACGCTGACAAAAGGCGGAATGTCGTACAGAACCATCGCCCCCAACCCTGCGCGGCGTCCGAGTTGAGCCTGCAACGCCGCCGCTTCGGTGTGCGCCAACAAGTCGGTCGACTCGAGTTGGGCGGCTTCCAACAACCGGTCGAAGATTGGCTCGTACGGCAATCCGATCAAGCTCGGTATGCCAGCCTCGTTGCGCGTGTCCCCACCACCTGTCAGTCCCGGGAACGCGTCCTCGGAACCACGCTTGAAGGCAGGGTTCCCAAAGTCGAGTCCAACGAGGGACGCGGCGGCGTCTTTGGCCGCGTTTCCAAGGTCGGGGACACCGAGCGCCAACGCCAACCGCCGCAGAAACGACCGAGAGACCGCTTCCTTGGTTTCGCTAGGGTCCCAGGCGAGCCACGCATCTAGGTTGGCGTCGTCCGAGCCGACCTTCTGCAACCGAACGCGCTCCGTGACACCGTCGAGAACGGAAGAAAACCGACTCTTGGCCAGCAACACGTCGTTGAAGAAGCGCAGGTTGCGCTGAACCCAATCCAGCATTGCGGGGTCCATCTTTTCCGACACACCCAAGGCGAGGCCGCCCTCGGCAATCTCGACATAGTCGTTGCCAGCATCGGCATCGGGGCCAGCGGGCTCGATCAGAAGGCCGAGGGGCTGGAAGCGATGGTCTGTATGGTCCAATGCCACGGATGTCCTCAGCTCGACCGTCATGGTCTCGCCGGGTTGCAGAGAGCGTGTGATTTCGACTGCCGAAAGCTTGCGCTCGCCCCGAACCCAGCGGGTGCGGAATGCCCCGCTCGATGCGTCTCCGTTGTTGCGGATCGTGGCCGTGTAAACGACCTCCTCACCGTTGGCGGGCCATCGTTTTGCGTTCGGGTCGGCGATGCCGCTCGGCACCGAGACGCCCCCCTCTTCGGCCATCAAGGGTTTCAGTCGCGGGTACTCGGGCGTCCGTGATATCAGCTGGACGCCGAGATCGGGTCCAGGGGCCTTCGCACCCGGCGTGGAAGTCACCAACAGCCGCGGGCGATCCTGCTCGGATGCTTCGCTTGAGAAGAAGTCGACGGTCGTGGAGAACTCCAGAAGCAGCCCGTGATTCCGGTGCCAGGCCCGCGCCATGTCCTGAACCACCGGCCCCAGTCCGCCAATGGTCAGCACCCCGTTGGCCTCGTCCATGGTGGCCGTGACGCCGTCCAGTCGTTCGACGTCCTCGCTGCCCGCAGCGCCCGGCCGTTGCCATCCGATTGGGGCCGCGCCCGAGCGGCGTTCCCGCCAGGTCGCACCCCAGTTCGGTCGGACGGTGCTGCCCACACCCAGCTTGGTCGCCGGTCCCTCGCCCCACGGAACCAACACGCGCGACACAACGGGAACGGACAACGTGCCTTGGCCGAACTGCCGGAGCACCAACGCCGCTTGGGTCACGTTCGGGTTAGGCCCGAAAACGCGCTCCAGATCTCCAAATCGGATGAGAATCTTCTTGCCCGTTCCGCCTTGGAGCATCACCGCGCCTCCGAAGTTCTCGTCTTGGCGGGTCGACATGGCATAGGTGTCATCCACCGACCAGTAACGGAAAGCACCGGCACTCTCTGGCAAGGTCGCTCCCCGGAAGAGGGCGACCGTCTGCGCCTGCGCGGACACAACCGCCACGGCGACAAGGGCAATGAACATCGTCATGGGATTGTACCGATGAGGAACTTGGGTGCCGCCTGAGCAGGTAAGGTCCACCATGGCTACCGGCCCATCACGACGCGAAGTCCTCGCTCTCGCGACCCTTGCAGGAGTGGGAGGCGCGACCCTCGGCTATGCGCAGCGGCAACGTCCGCCTGCTTTGGCCGACGACTTGGTGCGCGACTTCGTTGGTGCGGCGCACGGCGACTTCGAGAAGGTCAAGTCCATGCTCGCCGAGCACCCCGGCTTGCTGAACGCCACGTGGGACTGGGGCGGCGGAGACTTCGAGAGCGCGATCGGTGGGGCCGGACACGTGGGCCGCTCAGACATCGCCGAGTTCTTGATCGGCAAGGGCGCACGGTTCGAGGTGCATGTCGCCGCCATGCTTGGCCAGCTTGCTGCAGTCCGAGCGATTCTGGAGGCCAACCCCGCCGCACGGACCAGCCCCGGCCCACACGGGATCACCTTGGTTCGGCATGCCGAAATGGGCGGCGAGAGGGCGCGACCCGTGCTGGATTACCTCAAAGCCGAGAGCCCCTAGAACAAGGAGCCCTGAACGTCCGGATCGCGTCGGGGTGGCACGGTCTCTTCTCGCGTGGCTTCGGCCATCGCCATTCGCGCCGGGTCTGCCGCCCGGCAGACCGCTTCCAGAATGGGTCTCGGGGCGTCGGGGTCGAGCCAGACGGCGCATGCGTCTCGGTCCAGAATCACGGGCATGCGGTCGTGGATGCGGGCCACCAGCTCGTTTGGGCCGGTCGTAAGCAGGCAACACGTGGCAGACAGGCCAGGTGCCGCTGGCGGCGACCAAATCGCCGCGAAGGCCAGCGGCGCGCCATCGGACCACTCGAATCGGTACGGTCGCCTCGCCTTCCCTTCTCCTCCCCACTCGAAGAACGCGGTCGCCGGCATCACGCAACGCCGGCGCTGGGCAGACTCGCGAAACGAGGGCTTCTCGAACACCGTTTCGCTTCGCGCGTTGATGTGGCCCGTGCCGCTGGTCTCGCCCGGACCGAGCAACCCCCACCGAAACGGCCGAATACCCCGAGTGCCGTCCGAGCGGGCCAACACGACCGGCACGACGTTGGTGGGGGCGACGACGGGCTGTTCTTCGAACTCGGTTTCAGGATCGAGATCGAACCATTCCAGCAGCCTTGGCACATCGGGTCGGAGGCTGTACCGGGCGCACATGACTCACTTTGGGATGACGCACTCGGGTTGCAGGATGTTGCCTTCGACCACCGAGGCGATGCCGAATACCGCTCCAGCCGGATCCACCAGAGCCACGTGCTTTGCGCTGAAGCGGTCGCCTGAGATCAGCGACTGGCCGTGTCGGACTTCCAGCGTCTCGCGCGGCGCCAGTTGGACAAGAGGCATGGGAGGGAGCGCCTGAGACAATGGCATCAACCGGTTTTCGGCAACGTCGTCCAACGCGATGGCATCGTCCAAGCGGAACCGACCCACGGCATTGCGAACCAAAGCCGAGAGATACGCTCCACAGCCGATCGCTTCACCCAGGTCGTTCGCCAGCGTACGGACGTAGGTGCCCCCGGAGCAAACGACCTCGAACCGCCCAACGGGACCGTCGTAGCCGAGCGGCGCGAAGGTCTCGATATGGACGCGCCGCGTTTGGCGTTCCACTTCTTCGCCCTGACGGGCGTAGTGGTAGAGCGGCTTGCCGTCCTTCTTGACGGCGCTGTACATCGGTGGAAGCTGTTCGATGAGGCCCTGGAAATTGGGCAACTCTCTACGGACAGCCTCGGCCAAGTCCTCGGGAACGGGGCCTTCTTTCGTGACCACGCCTTCGCCATCGAACGTTGTCGTGGCGATGCCGAAAGTGAACTCGGCCGTGTACCTCTTGGGTTCGAGCGGCAAATACTGAAGGAAGCGCGTCGCGGCTCCAACCGCCACCACCAACAGCCCGGTGGCTTGGGGGTCGAGGGTACCTGCGTGCCCGACACGTTTGGTTTTGAGCCGTCGCCGAACGATCGCCACAACGTCGTGCGAGGTCAAGCCCTGGGGCTTGTCGATCAGGAGGATTCCAAGCACTTCTTGAGCCTCTCGACCACCATATCGGCCGCTTCGGACAGGGGACACTCGAACGAGCAGCCCGCCGCGTTGTGGTGGCCGCCACCGCCGAATTCTCGGGCCACTGCAGCCACGTCGTAGTCGCCTCGGGATCGGAGACTGACGCGAATGCGGAGCGGTTTGTGTTCTCGGAGCAGTGCGGCGATCTGCACGGTTCGGATGGCGAGCAGTTCGTTCACGAAGCCCTCGGTATCGGTATCGCTTGCGTTCGCGTTCCAAAAGTCTTCCATGGCCAGCGCTCCCCAGCACAACCTCTCGTCGCAATCGAGATGCATGGTGTCCAACATATGCCCCAGCAGTTTGACGCTGCTGTACGGCTTGCGATGGTAAATCTCTTCCGAGACCAGGTTGATATCGCCACCCTGTTCGATGAGCCGCGCTGCAACGCTCAGCGCTTCGGGATTGGTGTTGCGAAACCGAAAGCTGCCCGTGTCGGTCACGATTCCCGTGAGCAAGCAGGTGGCCATCTCCTTGGTGATGGGGGCGTTCAGAGCAAACAGCGTGTTCGCCAGAATCACGGCGGTCGCCGAAGCGTCGGTGTCGACGAGCCGAAAGTCGCCGGGGGCTTCGTGCGGAACGTGGTGATCGAGCACGATACTTCGGGGGACGCGCTCGAAGATGAACTGGTGGCTTCCCAACCGTTCCAACGAATCCATATCCACAATGAGCGCCAGGTCGTGATCGGTCGCCTCGGTGGAGCGCTTGATGCGTTCCACTCCGGGCAGGAACCTCAGGTTGGACGGCACGTCGTTGTGACACACCACCTCGTTTGGCTTGCCCAAACCGTCCAGGTAGTGCGAGAGGGCGAGCGCACTGCCAATCGTATCGCCGTCGGGGTTCATATGGGTCCCGATCAGGACCTTCTTGGAACCGTTCAGCGCGCTGGCGAACTCGTGCGCGAGTTGATCGTAGGAGGGTTTCGCCATGAGAAAACTGCGTCGGCACTCTCGGCGGGGCCACCCCAGGCAGGACGACCGCGCACGGCATCCACCGCCGTTCGCCGAGGGCTCAAACCTCAATCCGACAGTCTACCTGCCCAATCCGCGAGCGGCCAGCCTTGTGCCGCCCACCACGAGCCCCGGAAAGAGCAACACGTTGGCAAACGGCACCAAAGTGACGATGCCCGCGCCGACGGCGAAGCCCAGCGCACCAGGCAAACGCCACACGCTCCCCAGTTGAGCGCCAAGTCGCATTCCGCGCCGCAAATACACACCTCCCGTAAAGTCGATGAGGGCCAGCGCACCCACCAAGGCGAGAGGCCCGACCATCGGCAATATCCAGGACGCAAACCAACCAAGAAAGCCCACCATGGTTGCAAGGGCGATCCGAGCGACCATGTCGAGCATCGTTTGGACGGGCGATAGCGGACACTTGGCGACGCTCCCCCGTTCTTCGGACTCGATCCGTTCGCTGAGTTTGTCCCAAACGAACCCGGCGAAGACGCCATTCAGGGTCATGAAGATCAGGTTCGACAGGAAAACCCACAACAACGCGAACACGATCCATCCACCCGCCGAGGCGAGTACGGAAACAGTGGGATGGGTGGCCATTGCCGCCCAACGCTCGATCCAGGGACGGAGGAAAACGATGCCAAGCGCGAGCAACGCGCCATAGGCGGCTGCTCCATAGACGACAGGCTTGACCACGTACGGCCACAGGGTCCGATCGCTGGCGACCCGAACGATCCCCAGCAACACGTACTTCATCCTATCCCGCCAGTTCGTCGGGGCCCGAGCCCGCAGGGAGCGGCTCAGGACGGGGAACCCCTGACGTCAGCCTCACATGGCGATCTTCTTTGCTCGACTCGTGGAAGGCGTGGAAGGCGTCCAGTACGTGGTAGGCGAGTGCGCCGCTTGCCCGGTGCGGACGACCCTTCCGGATGGCATACGCCATATCCATGACTCCCAGACCCCGCGAGTTCTCGGGGAAGCCCGCATCCAGCGGCACGGCCCGCCAATCGGCATCACCCGCGGTCTTGACCAACACCTCACCTCCAAACCCATTCGGGTCGGGCACGATCATCGAGCCCTTGGTGCCGTGGACCTCGATGCAGGGCAGCTTGTGCGCCCAGACGTCGAAACTCTGGATCACGGTGGCGATCGCGCCGTTCTCGAAGTCGATCGTGCAACTCAGATGCGTGGGAACTTCGACGTCGATGACCTCGCCTTGCTTGGGCCGACTGGTGATGGTGCGCTGCGCAAACGAGGCGCGCGCGGACGCCGAAACCCGGCTCATCGGGCCGATCAGGTGCACCAGAGCCGTAAGGTAGTAGGGCCCCATGTCGAACATCGGCCCGCCACCCTTCTTGTAATAGAATGCCGGGTCGGGGTGCCAGCTCTCATGGCCGTGGCACATCATGAACGCCTCGGCCGCCACGACCTCGCCGATTTCGCCCGAGTCGATCACGCGGCGACACGTTTGCAGACCTGCTCCCAAGAACGTGTCGGGGGCGCAACCGACCAGCAAGCCCTTGGACTCGGCCAGCGCCAGCACCTCTTGCGCCTCCGCCCGCTGGATGGTCAGGGGCTTCTCGTTGTACACGTGCTTCCCCGCTTCCAGAGCCGCCTTAGCGACCGAGTGGTGGGCGTTGGGGATGGTCAGGTTGACCACCAGCTCGACCTCAGGGTCGGCGTAGAGGGCGTCGGGTTCGACGGCTTTGGCCACTTTGAACTCGGTCGCCTTGGCCTTGGCCCGCTCGATGTCGAGGTCGGCGCACGCGACGACTTCTAGGGGACGAAACTTGGTGGCGTTCTGGAAGTAGATGCCGCTGATGTTGCCGCAGCCGACGATGCCGATCCGTAAGGGTTGCATGGACGCCTGTTAGCATACTTGGGGAAAGGCCCCCCGAGCCACCTACTGGGACTCGGATTGTTGCGCTTCGAGGGCGGCAAAGTAAGCCAGTCCCGCTGGGAGGATGGCGGCCAGTATCACCACGATCGTCGCGGCCACATAGACCAACATGCGCTCGCCACGGATGACGAAGATTCCCAGCAGTGAGGCCAGTTCTGCGAGGGCCAAAGCAACCAGCGACTGTGGCTGCCATACGGCGACCGGCGGTACGACTGGCTGTTCCCCAAGCTCTGCCTTGGGCCGCAACTTTTGAACACCCATGAACACGGCGGCTCCCAGGGCTGCAATGGCCACCGCCTCCAGGATAGGGCCCTGTCCGTTCGTGGGCGCCGCCGCCGCGCCCATCCCGACGAACACGTAGAGCAGGACGGGCTGGATTGCGAAGGCGCCAACGAGCATGAGCCAGACCGTGCGCTGGCTGGCCAGGGTCGAACCGCTTGGATTCATGCACGCTCAAATTCTGCAACGGCCATCCGATATCCTTTATCGCCCGCCCAGGTTGGCCCGGCGCACCCTACGTTTCCCTTGCCGATCCAGGCCACCTCGCGCAGCGCTACTTCAGTCCGCTCATCGCAATTCCTTTGACGAAGTACTTCTGACCAACGGCGAAGATGACCAAAAGGGGGATCATCACGAGCACGGAAGCAGCCATCACGAGGTCCCACCGCTCGCCGTTCAGGGCGGAGTAGGTGCGCAGCCCAAGTTCGAGAGTCTGCTTCTCCGGGCTGTTCAAGTACAAGAGCGGGCCCATGAAGTCACGCCAGTTGTAGATGAAGGAGAACACGCCGACCGTTGCGAGCGCAGGCCCCGAGAGGGGCATGACGATGCGCCAAAAGATCGTCGCGTGCGACGCGCCGTCGATCAGGGCGGCCTCGTCCAGTTCTCGCGGCAAACCCATGAAGAACTGGCGCAACAGGAAGATGTTGTACGCGCCGCCGCCGAACCAAGCCGGTACCGTGAGCGGCATAAACGTATCGATCCAGTACAGATACTTGTACAGAACGAACGTTGGAATCATGGTCACGATGCCGGGCAGCATCATGGTGCTGAGCAGCAGCACGAACAGGCGGTTCCGGCCCCGGAACCTCAGCCGCGCGAATGCATAGGCGACGAGACTCGAACTCACGATGACCCCGGCGGTCGAGATCACGGCGATCACCGTGCTGTTTCGGAGGAACTTGACGAAGCTGACGTTCGGGTTCGTCAAGACGAGCCGGAAATTCTCCCACGTGAACTCCACGGGCCACGCCCAAACCGATGTCCGGTCGATCTCCGACATCGTTTTGAACGACATCGCGAGCATCACGTAAAACGGGACGAGCATAGCCAACGCTCCTCCCACCAGAAGGATGCCGATGAACCACCTCCCAGCCGCCTCGGCACGTTCCGCGCGCCGGGCCGCCGCAGCTGCCGCCTGGGCCGCGTCACGGGGTGAAACGCTCACTTGACCTCCGATTCGTAGTAGACCCACTTGCTCATCTTGAACTGAACCATCGTAAAGAAGAGGATGATCACGAACAGCACCCAAGCCAGAGCGGACGCGTAGCCCATGCGCAACGACGTGAACGCTTGATTGTACAAGTGCAACATAAAGAACCTGGTCGAATCACCCGGGCCACCCGCCGTAATGACGAAAGCTTGCGTGAAGACCTGAAAGCTCCCGATGACGCCAGTGATCAGGACGAAGAAAAGCGAAGGCGTGAGCAACGGGAACGTGACGTTCCGGAACTTCTTCCATGTGCCCGCGCCATCGAGAAGCGCAGCCTCGTAGTAGTGTTGCGGAATGGCCTGAAGGCCCGCGAGCAGGATCACCATGCCGCCGCCGATGCCCCACAGGGACATGATGATCAGCGCCGGCAGGGCCGTCGCTTCGTTGCCCAGCCAGTTCACAGGCTCGCCCGTCGGCGAATAGCGGCCGAGGAACGTGGCCAGCCCCAGAAAGTCTCCTTTGCCGTCTGCGCCGTAGATCACCGTGTTGACCAAGCCGCCTTCGGGCTGGAACAGCCGCCGCCAGATCAGCGAGGCGGCCACCACGCTCGCCAACGACGGCAGGTAGTAGCACGTCCGGTAGATCGGCATGCCGCGGACCTTCTGATTGAGCAACAGAGCCAGCGCGAGCGAACCGAGTACGCCGAGCGGCACTGCAAAGAACGTGTAAACGAATGTGACGCGCAAGCTGACCCAGAATCGCGGGTCTCCCGAGAACGCCTCTTGGTAGTTCTGCAGTCCGCGCCAGCGGGCTGGCAAGATGACGTCCCAGTCGGCGAAGCTCATCAGCAACGAGAGCACCATGGGTCCCAGCGTGAACACGACCAAGCCGATGAGCAAGGGCGAGATGAACCAATAGGCCGTGCGGCTCTCCTGCCGCTCACGCAACGTGGCCTTGATGTGGCGCTCGGGCCAGTAGACCCAGAACAGCATCCCACCAATGACAACCACCCCCAGCGCAAGACCGATCCACCAATTGAACGGCGGCAGGTTCTGCTCGACCAAGATGGCGTCAAGCCGCGCCTGCCCTTCCGAGACGCCCCGATCCAATGCCGCCTTGGCGGTCGTTTCTCCATTCCACAAGCCATCGAGCCGGGCGTTGACGAGGTCGCGCACTTCGGGCCAGTAGTCGGCGGTCGGGCCGAACGTGACGAAGGGCACCGAGGTGTCGGTCACAAGTCGGTTTTTCGGATACTGCATCGCCTCGGGCGTGTTGGGACCCGGAATCCACGGTTCGCGGAGGGACAGGCTGCGAATCGCGGGTTGGGCCAGCCCGCTTTCGGCGAGGTCCTTCATGCCCTCGGGCCCGGCCATCCACTGCGTAAGCAGCCACGCTTCCTTGGGGTGCTTGGTCGAACTCAGGATGCAGTAGCCAGAACCACCTGTCGAATACCGCCGGCTGCCGTCCCGAAACGCCGGAAACCATGTGATGTCGTAGTCGAAGAAGCCCGTCTTGCCCGGCTCGAGCACCTTGCGGATGTTGGGCACTTCCCAGATGCCGGACTGGAACATGGCCACGCGCTGACTGGTGAACATCGCCCGCGTGTTGGTCTGGAGCACGTTCACGACCTCGGCGTTGTTGGGGACCCACTTTTCCTTGTTCATGAGGTCCGCGGCGAATTGGTAGGCCTGGGCATGCTTCTCGGAGTTGGCGAGAATCTTGGTGGGCGCCTCTAGGTTGTCGACGGGGTCACCCGCATAAGGCAGTGCGAATGAATCGGCGAGCAGCTGCGGCCATCCCGGTGCGTAACCCCACCTTGTCGTTTTTCCGCTCGCGTCCTTCTTCGTCAACTCCCGGACGACCCACAGGAAGTCCTTCTCGCGCAATTCGGGGCGGACCTTGAAGTCCCACGTCCACGTCCCGTCAGGGTATGGAATCCCTGCCTCGTCGAACATGCGCTTGTTGTAGTAGATCAACGAAATCGGAGCAATGTCTCTTGGCAAAACATAGACGTTTCCTTCAAACGAGTGGGCATCGACGATCTCTTTGTAGTATTCGTTGATGTCGAAGCCCGGCGTCTCGTCGAAGAACGTGTTGAGGGGCAGCAGGGCGCCCCGCTTGGCCAGCGACTGGAAATTCTGGAAACCCATCATCGCCACGTCGGGCGCAACATTGGCCGCATACTGGGTGAGGATCTTCTGGAAGTAAAGGCTCCAGTCGATGTTCTCCAGCCTCACCTCGATGTGAGGGTATCGCTCTTCGAACCGTGCGATGGACTTGCGAAGGACGCGGAGCGACTCGTCCCCGTCCCACGAAGTCAGCCGAAGCGTCACCTTCTTGGGTTCCTGAGCAGGCGCAAGGCACGCCAACAAGAGGAAGAAGATCGGAATGAGCCAGCGCCAAGGCATCGGCCCGTGTTTCGTCAGACACGGGCCAGGTTCCTTCTAGAACTTGGCCTGAAGCTGCACCGTCAGGACATCTCGATGCGGCAGACTCTGGTATTGGCGGCGCACAAAGCTGGCTTGCATCCTGGCTTGGTCATCGAGATGGTAAACGGCTCCGAGAACCCACTGGGTTTCGTTGCCGTGGGGAAGTGAGGCCAGTTCGCTGTTCAGCCGATCGAACCGCCCCGTCACCTCCCACTTCGGAGCCACGCGCCAACGTGCCGAGCCATAGCCCGAAAACGAGCGCGCATTGCCGTCGAACCCGGTAGCAAGCTCCGCGGAGAGCAAGAGCGGTCCAAGCCGCTGCGCCGCCTCCAACCCCAATCGTTCGCGCCGATCGCCATGGGCACCCCCTGTGAGCGCCGCCATGCCGATGTGAAGACCAGGGGCCCTGTGAGGTCGGAAGACGACACGCCCGCCGACGACTTTGGCCGAATCCGCATCCCTCGAGTTCATCGACTCGCCGACTCCGTTCAGCCATGCGGCCGTGATGGTCCAGTCGCCCAGCGAATGGTGGACCTGAACACCGAGTTCGCGGACATCGCCGAACTTGAGTGCCGTGTTGAGCATCGACCGCTCGGTCTGCTCCAGATCGTCGGTCGAGTGGAGCCCCTCCTTGCTAAACGGAACTTTCTTCTGCCCGATCTCGACCGTCCAGCCGTCTCGCGGCCGAAACGAGACAAACGCGTCCTGCAACATGCGAGACCGCTGATCAACCTCAACGGCCGTCACCGCACCCCCCGACTTGGACGTGTTCAGTCGAATGGATTTGGCTGGATCGAACATCACATACCAGTCCCATTGCGAGCCGACCTTTCCCGAGAGACGAACTTCCAGCCGTCTGGTCGAGAGTCCGGTCGCCAGGCCTTGACCGGCCTCGAAGCGCGTCTGGGCAAGCAAACCCAACTTGACCGGCTGACTCGCCGGCTTGGCGGCCAAAGCCGTTTCGAGGGCCTTCAGACGGGCATCGAATCTCTCCTGCATGGCGGCTTGTTCGCGCCTCAACGCTTCGATTTCGCGAAGGAGGGCCTCCCGCGACTGCTCCTGTGCCTGTACCGCGGATGCGACGACCATCGCCAATGAGAACACGCCAAACCGGAACCTAGGGAGCATCGATGCAGAGGATAGCCGATTTCTTAACCTTGCCTTAACCTTGGGTGGCCGACCGGTTCTCTCTTCGAAGCCGGCGGACTTCGGACCGCTAGGTACACTGACGGTTCGATGGCGAACCTTGATGCCGATCTCGTGAGACACGCGCTGGAAACAGCGCGGCAGCATGGGTTCACGTCGGTGAAGCTCGAAGTGGGCGAACATAAGTTCGCAGCCGAGTACGGTGCGGTCGCCTACGCCGATGAATCGGGCGTGTCGGAGGAGCCGAACGACGCGGTGCCCGCGGTCCAAGACGTGGTCATCGAAGCCCCATGTGTGGGGTATTTCCGACCCGCCAACCCACCGCTCGCCGTTGGAGACGCCGTGAATACCGGCGACGTCGTGGGTTCCGTCATCGCATTGGGTCTGGCCACCGACATCGCCTCTCCCGTGTCCGGCGTTGTGACGACGGTCGATTGCGAACCCGATCAGCCCGTGGAATTCGGCCAAAGGCTTCTGGCGGTGACTCCCGAATGAAGCGTCGCGGTCACACATTGGTCGGAACTCTGGCAGTCATTGCGATCCTCGGCATTCTGATCGGTGGCTACTATATGGGCGGCTTCGGCGCAAAGGCGAGCCAAGACGGCGAACCCAAAACCGTCGTCGGTCAGGTTCGACGCCAAGCGGACAAGACGGTCGTGCAAAGCAACCTGAGACAAATCCGCACGTCCATCGAAATGCATCGCCAGATGAACGACGACTCTTTTCCAGAGACGCTCGACGAACTGCGCTTGCCGAAGGAGCTGACCACCGACCCGAACACCAACGAGCCCTTCGCGTACGACCCTGCAACGGGCCGGGTCTGGTCCACCGTGCAAGGGTACGAGGAACTCTGATGCTCAAAAAAGTCCTCATCGCCAATCGAGGCGAGATCGCCTGCCGTGTGATCCGGGCATGCCGCGAACTCGGCATTCCGACAGTGGCCGTTCATTCGCGCGCCGACAAAGACAGCTTGCACGTGTCGCTCGCCGACCAGGCGATCTGCATTGGCGCGGGCTCCAACACGGACAGCTACCTCAACATGGCCAACGTCTTGATGGCTTGCGAGATCTCTGGCGCCGATGCTGTTCACCCCGGCTACGGATACTTCAGCGAGCGGGCACGGTTTGCAGAGGCGCTCGAAGCGATCGGCGTCACATTCATCGGGCCGCCCTCGTCCGCCATCAAGGCGATGG
This sequence comes from Fimbriimonadaceae bacterium, assembly GCA_039811705.1. GTDB lineage: Bacteria > Armatimonadota > Fimbriimonadia > Fimbriimonadales > Fimbriimonadaceae > UBA2387. Next base: position 40,713 of record JBDHZD010000005.1, read on the forward strand.
GAGACAAGGCGCTCGCCAAGCAGGCGGCGATCGAGTCAGGCTGTCCCGTCGTTCCCGGTTCGGAGGGCGCCGTGCCCGACGAGGCAGCGGCAGCGGGTATTGCGGAGGAGATCGGCTACCCGATTCTGCTCAAGGCCGTCGCCGGAGGCGGGGGGCGCGGCATCCGCCGCGTCGGTTCTCCGTCCGAGTTGGCCAACGCTTGGCGGACGGCACAGGCAGAGGCGCAGGCCAGCTTCGGCAACAGCGAAATCATCGTTGAGAAGTTCGTTGAGGAGCCTCGCCACGTCGAAATTCAGATCATCGCCGATCAGTTCGGCAACACGGTCTACTTGGGCGAGCGCGAATGCTCCGTGCAAAACCCGCGACACCAGAAGATCGTCGAAGAGGCCCCATTCGACCGCCTTCCGGAGGACGTTCGGCGGAAGATGGGCGAGGCCGCCGTGCGCGTCTCGAAGAAGGTTGGATACGTGAACGCGGGAACCGTGGAGTTCCTCGTCGATTCCAACTTCGACTTTTACTTCCTGGAGATGAACACGCGCCTGCAGGTGGAACATCCGGTGACCGAGGAGGTCGTCGGGCTCGACCTCGTCCACCTGATGTTGCGTATCGCTGCGGGCGAACCACTGCCCTTCAGCCAGGACGACATCGTCCTCAAAGGGCACTCGATCGAGGCCCGCATCACCGCGCAGGACCCAGATCGCGACTTCGCGCCCAGCACTGGCCCCATCACCCTGTGGCAAGCACCCTGTGGCCGAGGCGTCCGCATGGAGACATTCGCGTACTCCGGCCTCTCCATCACGCCCTTTTACGATCCTCTTTTGGCCAAACTCATCGTGACGGCCGAGACGCGCGCCGACGCTGTGCGAAAGCTTCAAGTGGCCTTGGACGAGTTCGAAGTGGGAGGCATCGCCACCAACATCCCGTTCCTCCGCAGACTGGTGGCGCATCCCGACTACATCTCGGGCGATGTGAGCACACAATTCGTCAAGCGGTTTCTGGAGGAATCCCCCGCTTGAAGGCCAGGTCGCGCCGACAAGCCCGCGAGGCCGTCCTTCGCGCCCTATACGAAATCGATCTGGGACACACGGTCCCCTTGACGGCCATCAAGCAGGCGATTTGGCCGTTCGACCTGACTCCTGAACATCGTGAATGGGCGGTGGACATCGTCGAAGGCATCTACCGCTCGCACGAACGTATTCAGGACTTGGTGGAGTCGGTGCTGGAGCGATACGACTTCGACCGCATCGCCGCCGTCGATCGCAACGTGCTTCGCATGGCGGTCTACGAACTGCTCTACTGCGACGACATCCCACCCCTTGTGACCATCAGCGAGGCCGTCGAAATCGCCAAGAAATACAGCACGGCCGAAAGCGGACGATTCGTGAACGGCGTGCTGGCCCGGGTACTGCCGAGAACTCCGAAACGGGACTGGCGGGCCCCTGAAACCGATGAACGCGACCTCGAAACGCCGGCCGAGCCCGAGCCGGAACCCACGGTCGAAGAGGTCGCAGAGGGGTCGCCCGAGGAAGCCGAACTCAAACGTGTCGGCGCGTGGAGAATCCGAACCGAATGAAAGCACAAATCCTGGATGGGAAGGCCCTTTCGCGCATCGTGCGCGACCAAGTGAAGGATCGCGTCGCGGCGCTGTCGGCCAAAGGCGTTCAGCCTCGGCTCGACGTGCTCGTCGCTGCTCAAGACCCCGCCAGCCTGGCTTACGTCCGCATGAAGCGGAAGTGGTGCGAAGAGGCCGGGATCATCAGCGGCATCTACGAGGTCTCTGAAGCTACGACCCAAAGACAATTGATCGAAAGGATTCGCGAACTCAACGCCGACCCGACCGTGCATTCGGTGCTGATCCAGCATCCCCTGCCCAAACACTTGGATGAAAGCGAGGCTCTGCTTACACTTGGTGCAGACAAAGACGCAGATGGGATCACGCCCCAGACGCTCGGTCGGCTTTTCGCGGATTTGCCCGGCTTTCGGTGTGCCACACCCCTGGGCATCATGACGTTGCTCGCCCACCATGGCATCGAGATCGAGGGCAAGCGAGCCGTGGTCGTTGGACGCAGCGTCATCTTGGGCAAGCCAGCGGCGCACATGTTGCTTCAAAAGAACGCGACCGTCACCATTGCACACAGCAAGACCCGCGACTTGCCCGCCCTTTGTCGCGAGGCCGATATCTTGGTTGCCGCCGTCGGACGGGCCGAACTGGTTCGCGGGGACTGGATCAAGCCAGGAGCCGTGGTTGTGGACGCCGGCTACAACAAGGTGGATGGGCGGAGCGGCGATGTCGGAGACGTGTGTTTCGAGGAAGCAGCCGAGGTGGCTTCTTGGATCACGCCAGTTCCCGGAGGTGTGGGCCCGATGACCGTTGCCAGCCTGATGAGCAACGCCGTAGACGCAGCGGAACGAACCGTGGCTTGAGAGCGTCTTCTTTGTTCAAGGCATGGCTTGGCTCGCGCAGCGAAAGGCATTCGACCGCATCGGACCTGGGCTAAGTGCGTGCGGATTTCTGGGCTTGACATCCATCGCGTTGGCGCCGACTGCGGCTGGGCCCGACCGAGACACATTTGTGCTCCACCAGCCCTCGATCCCAGTGGAGGTCGCCCTTGAACACGCCTCTCCCGATATCGCTCGTGGACTGCGTTTGGCGGTCAGCGAGTACGAACGAGCGGGGGCCAAGTACGTTCTGGGACCGAACGATTGCTCGACGTTCGTGTGCGACTACTTCGAAGGGTTGGGCGCGAAGCCCCGGTGGCGAATGGGCACACGCGACATGGTGAGCCGCACGTACACGCGCAGAGCCGGGTTGGAGTGGGCGGACAGAGCCCAAAACGGGGTCGCCTTCGCCTATCGTTACACCAACCCCGAAGGCAAGGAAGAGGGACACTGCGGCATCTTGCTTGTACTCGGCGGTCGAGAGTTCATGATGCACAATTCGGGAAGCGCAGGTGGATTGGTCGTCGAGAGTCGCGAGGCGTTTGTGAAGCGACAGACCGAACTCGGAGTCGACTTGCGCGGCATCCGATACCTGACACTGCCCTGAGCCCGTCTTGGTCGTGGCGGTACAATCGTCCTTCCCGCACGCATCCCCATGGACCAGGCGCACATTCGCAACTTCTGCATCATCGCGCATATCGATCACGGCAAGTCCACTCTGGCGGACCGCTTGATCGAGCGTTGCGGCGCCATCCGTGGCCAGGCTCAGGAGCAGATGCTGGACTCGATGGACCTCGAGCGCGAGCGCGGGATCACCATCAAGATGGCGGCCGTCCGCCTCCTCTATCAAGCCCAGGACGGAGAACTCTACCAACTCAACCTGATCGACACGCCCGGTCACGTGGACTTCACTTACGAGGTTTCGCGCGCTCTGGCGGCCTGTGAAGGAGCCCTTCTGGTGGTCGATGCGAGCCAAGGCGTCGAGGCCCAGACCATTGCCAACGCCTCCATGGCCATGAACCAGAACTTGGAGATCATCCCCGTGATCAACAAGATCGACCTGCCCCACGCAGACATCGAGCGTGCCCGAGAGGAGATCGAGAGCGCCGTCGTCATCGATGCCTCCGACGCCATTCCGTGTTCCGCGAAGTCAGGCATCGGGATCGATGAGATTCTGGAAGCCGTCGTCCATCGCGTCCCACCCCCTCGTGGCAACCCCTCGGCAGCTCCCCGCGCCTTGATCTACGACTCGCACTTCGACGCCTACCAAGGCGCCGTCGCCTATGTGCGCGTCGTGGACGGCTCTTTCACCAAGGGCGACCGCATCCAAATGATGTCTACCGGCGCGAAGTTCGAGCTGGACTCGACCGGACACTTCGGGCCAGGCCTAACAGTCAACAACGGATTAGCCTGTGGCGAAGTCGGCTTCGTCACGGCCGCGATGAAGTCCATTGGCGATGCGCGCGTCGGCGATACCATCACCCATGCCTCCAATCCTGCCACGACGCCTCTTCCTGGATATCGCGAGGCCCTCAGTATGGTGTTCTGCGGCATGTATCCATCGGATGGCGAACACTATCAGGACCTTCGCGATGCGATCGACAAGCTGAAACTGAACGATGCCGCCTTGCATTACACGCCCGAAACCTCGGCCGCCCTCGGATTCGGATTTCGTTGCGGCTTCTTGGGACTCTTGCATATGGAAATCGCCCGGGAGAGGCTGGAACGAGAGTTCGGCCTCGACCTGATCCTCACCGCGCCGAGCGTCGACTATCTCATCACACGCACCAACGGAGATTCCGAACACATCTCGAACCCGACCGACTTTCCCGCGCCCCATGAATTGGCCGGAGTTCAGGAACCCATCGTCAAAGCCACTATCATGGTTCCCGTCGAGTATGTCGGGCCGGTCATGACATTGTGCCAAGAGAGGCGCGGCGTCTACGTCAAAACGGAATATCCCACTCCACAGCGTGTCATCTTGTATTACACGTTGCCGCTCGGCGAAATCCTGTTGGATTTCTTCGACAAGCTGAAATCGGCGACACGTGGATATGCCTCCTTTGATTACGAGATGGCCGGATATCAGCCTTCCGATTTGGTCAAGGTAGACATCCTGCTCAACGGGGACCCCGTTGACGCCCTGTCCTTCATCGTCCACAAATCGTTTTCCTATCAAAGAGGGAAAGCGATGGTGGAACAGTTGCGCAAGGTTGTCCCAAGGCAACAATACGAAGTACGGGTGCAAGCCGCAATCGGCGCCAAAGTCATCGCAGCCGACTCTATCAAGCCGTTCCGCAAGAATGTCATCGCAAAATGCTATGGAGGCGACATCACGCGCAAGCGCAAGTTGCTCGAGAAGCAGAAGGAGGGCAAGAAACGGATGAAACAGATCGGATCCATCGAGTTGCCCCAAGAAGCTTTCCTCAGCGTGCTGAAAGTGGCTGAATAGCCAACCTTCGAGACACACGATCCTTCGTGTTCAAACAGGTCGCTCGTGGTCAATGCGCCAGCGCCCGTAGCAATGCTTGCCCTGAAGGATTTCGGGACACGCCAACAGGTTGAACACCCAGTCCGCCATCGGGCCGCAGTGTCGTCAACCACATGCCCCCTGGTGTATGAACGCGAGCCAGCAGGCAGGTCTCACGATACGTCCGAACGTCGACCCGCACCAGCACACGCTCCACCTCATACTTCTCTCCCAGCCGGCGCAACAACTCCTCTGAAATCGCGGAGTCGCCGGACACGGCCATCCACCGGTGCCATAGATCGATCCAAGGCAACCTCTCCCACAGGTTGCCACAGAACTCGTATCCAGCTTCCCGCCAGAACGGGCACAGTTCGGTTTCACCCTCGGACAAGCACACCACCGTGGGCAGATCAGGGTCGAAATCCTCCTTCCACCAGGAAGCAAGCAGGGGTCCATCGCCGTGCATCGGCAAGTCCTCGAAGCGGCGCAGCGGATCCGCCTTCTGCCACGCCTTCCAACTTTCGCCTGAGAGGGTGGGCTCCACCCCAAATGGCCATGCATTCGTCGCTCCGCCGAAGACGACTTCGAGATGGTACTCGCCGGGAGTCAGATTCGCCCAAACTTCGCCCACTTCTGTGGGTACGAGGGCGTCAGCTCGGACCTCGGTCCATACACCCGATGCTACGGTTCCCGACGCACCCCGAATACGCCATTCAAGAGTGGATGTTTTGGTGCGATCAAGACTTGCACCGATTTTCCAGAACACCGGCCCTTCCTCGAAGGCATACGGGTCAAGATAGCCGGGCCGGTTACCACCGCGCACCCAAGGCGGCCTTCGTGTTGGAATGACGAACAGACAATCACCCGTATTCCAAGAGCGCATCTCATCTGGCGTGAAGCGCGGATGGAGGTGATCGTCCACAACACCCGCCGTCGAGATCGGGGTATCTCGCCAGCCGGTGATCACATAGCCCGCATAGTCTTTGCGCGACCGCACGGCTTCGTGAACGAACTTTCGGATGAAAAGCGCCTTCGTCCGAGTACTTTCCATCAGCCGCTCGTGGTGCTTGCCCGGACGGGCAAACCGAGTGGCTGGAAGGAACCCGGGCAGGTCGTGCTGCCATCGAACGCCTTGATCGTTCAAGTCTGGATCGGTGCTTGACCAATAGGGCTGATCTTCGGCAAGCCTTGGCAAGTCGCGGTGCACGTCCACGTCGTTGAACTCGCCAAGCAAGATCGGCATGGGCCTTCGGGATCCGGGCTCCAGAGAATCCAAGACGACAGGATAGAACGGCGTATCGCAATAGGGATGAAAGTCGTAAAAAGTGCCATATTCCCGAAGGTCACCTCCGTACATCTCGGCACCTCCCGAATTGTCCTTGACCAAAGGGCATCCAGTAATGTCTCGCACCATAGCGGTCAATTGACGGCGCACTGCTGCAGGAGTTTCGTGCGAGAGTTCACAGCCGACCGTCCAGCATACGATGTTGGGATGGTGCCGGTATTGCAGGACGATGCGACGGAGTTCTTCCGACATGGCCGCCTGATGCGCGGGCTCGGGCGATGGCGCCCAAAGGGGCAACTCGATCCACGCCTCCAATCCGGCCGCAGCCAACAATTCGAGGTGCCGGTGGCTAGGCATCCAGAGACAGAATTTGACCAAGTTGAAGCCCAACGAGCGGATGGTCTCGATCTCTTGGAGGATTGTGGTCTCGTCAGGGTCGGGTCTGCCAATCTCCGGGTACCAGCCCCACGTCAGCACGCCGCGCATCATCCAGGGCTTGCCGTCGAGCAGCAGGCGCGATCCATCGACCGCGATCCGTGGTGCGGCCGCAGGCTTGGGCGTGACTGGGTCGCTGTCCGAGACGACCAGCCGAACGCATCGGAACAGGCCACCGAACGTGTGAAACACGTAGGGCAAGAACCCACTGAGCACGCTCTTCACCGGGAACGTGGTCCCGCCATTCTTGATCACCCGCACTGAGACCTCGACGGACTGTCCAGCCCACCGATCGAGCGGCACTGAGAAAGCGTCCCATATTCCCTCGTGCCGGCAGACGATTTCGCCGTTTACCGACACCTGAGCTTGATAGCTGACACCCTCGAACACCAGCCAAGCGCCTTCGGGGACCTTGACGGCTGTCGAATAGACCACAGGGCCCTCGAACCGGACGGAGGTCTCGCGGTCGAACGCGTGGGGCACAGCGACCTCGCGCGGGGCTTGGTCGGGCAGGGTCAAGGTCCATCGGGCAAGGTTCACGGGGTCATAGGGATACCTCAAGCGGCCTGTTCCACGCCGATGCCCAGTGGTCCCATGGACCTCCCAAAGCCGGGGCTAGACTCGAATTCGATGAACACCGAAGTTCTGCGGATCGAACGCTCGAGGTTGGACCCCATCGGTCAGTTGGTCGAAGTGCACTGGAAATCTGGTTGCGCCATCGCAAACAACCTCAAGGACCATTCCCTCTTCGTCGTCCGCGGATTCGTCGAGGGCATGCTTTTGCTGGGCCTGGTCTACGACGAGGGAACCGGGATTCATCACGGCGAAACGACGTACTTCGTCAACTGTGCCTCGGTGGACCATATGCGGACCCTCACCGAACACGAGGCTCTGGCGCGCATCCACGCTCTCGAGAATCGCTTCGCAGAAGCCCACCCCCGCGACTGATTGGCGGGACATCGTTCGCCCCGATAGGGGCCACAATTGAATCAAAAGCAGCGCGATCTCACCTCGCCGCCCGATTTGACTTTCGACCGTTCGGTCGGTCCGGTTCGGATGCGGCGTCCGGTTTATCGGGACCTCCTTCCGCCTTGCAACAACGCCTGCCCAGCGGGCGAGAACATCCAGGCATGGCTTGCCAAAGTCGTTGAAGGCGACGCGCGAGGTGCCTGGGAGATCCTGGTTCAGGACAACCCTCTGCCCGCCGTCCACGGGCGCGTCTGCTACCACCCGTGCGAGTCGTCATGCAATCGCGGACAACTCGAAAGTCCTGTGAGCATCCACGCCGTCGAGCGCTACCTCGGCGATCTGGCGCTGGCCGAAGGTTGGCCCCTGCCCAGTCCAGCGCCTCCCTCGGGCAAGCGCGCCCTCGTCGTCGGCGCCGGTCCAGCCGGACTCTCGTGCGCCTACCATCTCGCCCGGATGGGTCATGCCGTCGTCGTTCTGGAAGCAGGTCCCGTCGCTGGCGGCATGATGCACTTCGGGATTCCAGCCTATCGACTTCCAAGGAACATCTTGGAGGCCGAAGTTGGCCGGATCGCAGGGATGGGCGTCGAGTTCGTGTTCAACCACAAGGTCGACGACCTTGAGGCCGAGATGAGCCTTGGTGGCTTCGACGCAGCCTTCCTCGCGATCGGCGCCGGAGTTGGCAAGAAAACCGAGATTCCCGCCCGCGAGGCCGGCAAGATTCTCGACGCGGTCAGCTTTCTCAGAGACGTGGAGCTGGGTTCTGTACCCAAACTTGGACGCAGGGTCGCCGTTTACGGCGGCGGCAATACCGCGATGGACGCGGCCCGTGTGGCCAAGCGTCTTGGCGCGGAACCGTTGATCATCTATCGTCGAGACCGGGAACATATGCCGGCCCACGCGTTTGAGGCCGACGAAGCCCTGGAAGAAGGCGTGCAGATCCACTGGCTTCGCACCATCAAGTCGATCGAAGCGACTCGCATCGAGGTCGAGGTCATGACTCTTGACGAGAATGGACGCCCGGTGCCCACCGGCGAAACCGAAGTCCTCGACGCCGACGACCTCATCTTGGCGCTTGGACAGGACACCGACACCTCGTTCTTGCGCAGCGTCGAGGGCCTCGAATTCGGCTCGGACGGCGTCATCCAAGTGAACAGCGAAATGATGACGGGCCGAGCGGGCATCTTCGCGGGAGGCGACATGGCCCCATCGGAGCGAACTGTAACCATCGCCGTGGGCCACGGCAAACGCGCCGCGCGAAGCATCGACCGTTACCTCCGATCCAAGGACAGACCCGAAGCGAAGCCCAAGGACATCGCCCATCTGGACCGGCTGCGGCTGTGGTTCTTCGCAGACGCCGCCGCCCGCATCCAGCACCAGATTCCCCTCAGCGAGCGAACGCAGGGGTTTGGCGAAGTCGTTCAGGGCTTGACGGAAACCGATGCCGTATTCGAGGCCAAGCGTTGCTTCTCGTGCGGCAACTGCTTCGAGTGCGACGGGTGTTATGGAGCCTGCCCTGAAGACGCCATCGTCAAGCTTGGTCCGGGCTTGAGATACTCCGTCAACTTCGACCTATGCACCGGATGCGGTGCTTGCTTCGACCAGTGCCCTGTCCACGCCATCGCCCTCGAACCCGAGCCGCGGGAGGCTATCGCGCGATGAAACCCACCACGAGCGCCACCCTCGACGGAAACGAAGCCGTCGCCAACGTCGCCTACCGCCTCAGCGAGGTCTGCGCGATCTACCCGATCACGCCCTCGTCCGCGATGGCCGAACTCGCCGACCAATGGGCGAGCGAACACAAGCCGAACCTATGGGGCCTTGTCCCCGACGTCATCGAAATGCAGAGCGAGGGTGGAGCGGCAGGCGCCGTCCACGGCTCGCTCCAGGCCGGCGCCCTGACGACCACCTTCACCGCGTCTCAGGGCTTGCTGCTGATGATCCCGAACATGTACAAGATCGCGGGCGAATTGAGCCCGGCAGTCTTCCATGTGGCGGCCCGAGCCCTGGCCACCAACACGCTCTCGATCTTCGGCGACCACCAAGACGTCATGGCCGTTCGGCAGACCGGGTTCGCATTGCTGGCCTCGTCGTCTGTGCAAGAGGCGCACGACATGGCTCTGATCGCCCATGCGGCAACCTTGGAGTCGCGCATACCGTTCCTCCACTTCTTCGACGGGTTCCGGACCTCGCACGAGGTGGCGAAGATCGACCTGCTTTCGGACGATGACCTGCGCGCTCTGGTCTCCAACGACCGTGTCCTCGAGCACCGCAAGCGCGGACTCAATCCGGATCGACCCTTTGTGCGCGGCACGGCCAGCAATCCCGACACCTACTTCCAAGCCCGCGAAGTCGCCAATCCGTTCTACTTGCAGTGCCCGGACATCGTCGAGCAAAAGCTGAACGCGTTCGGTGAGTTGACCGGTCGACGCTACCAACTGTTCGACTACCACGGTGCGCCTGACGCCGAACGTGTTGTGGTCGTCATGGGCTCAGGGGCGGAAACTGTTCGAGAGACGGTCGACCACCTATTGGCCCAAGGCGAGAAGGTCGGAGTCCTCAAGGTCCGCCTGTACCGGCCGTTCGATGCCGTTCGATTTGCCGAGGCGCTGCCCAAGAGCGTCAAGTCGATCGCCGTGCTCGACCGGACCAAAGAGCCTGGTGCCCTAGCCGAGCCGCTTTACGGCGATGTCGTGATGGCCTTGGCCCAGACCGGGCGGCAGGTGCCACGCATCATCGGCGGACGGTACGGTCTGTCCTCCAAGGAGTTCACGCCAGCCATGGCACTTGCCGTGTTTGATGAACTCTCCAAGGATGATCCCAAGCCAAGGTTCACCGTCGGCATCGAAGACGACGTCACCCACCTGAGCCTGACCGTCGATCCCGACGCGATACCCGAGGCAGACGACTTGTTCCGAGCCGTGTTCTATGGACTCGGAGCCGACGGCACGGTGGGAGCGAACAAGAACACCATCAAGATTCTGGGCGACGAACCCGGCACCTACGCCCAAGGCTACTTCGTGTACGACTCGAAGAAATCGGGGTCCACGACGGTCTCGCACGTCCGCATCGGCAAGCGGCCCATCGAAGCGCCCTACCTGATTCGGCGGGCGCAGTTCGTCGGCTGTCACCAGTTCGACTTCGTCAACCGCCTGCCCATCCTTGAACTTGCAGCCCAAGGAGCGACATTGCTGCTGAACAGCCCGCATGGCCCGGGAACCTGGGACAAGCTCCCAAGGCCCGTCCAAGAGACGATCATCTCGAAGAAGTTGACCGTCTACGCCATCGACGCCAACACGGTCGCGCGAGACACGGGCATGGGAAACCGCACGAATACGATCATGCAGACGTGCTTCTTCGCGATCTCGGGCGTCATGCCCCGCGAAGAAGCCATCGCCAGCATCAAGAAGGCGATCAAGAAGACCTATGGTCGCAAGGGAGAAGACGTGGTCGCCCGCAACTGGCAGGCCGTGGACGACACGCTCGCCAACCTGCACGTCATCGAGGTGCCCTCCGAGGCGACGAGCCGGATGGAACTGCGTCCTTCGGTACCCGAACATTCTCCCGCGTTCGTCCGCAGCTTCGTCGGACGTATTCTGCAGGGGCGCGGCGATCTGATTCCGGTCAGCCAAGTCCCCACCGACGGCACCTACCCTAGCGCCACATCGCGTTGGGAGAAGCGCAACATCGCCGACAAGGTGCCCATCTGGGATCCGGCCGCATGCGTCCAGTGCGGCAACTGCGCGTTCGTGTGCCCCCATTCGGCCATCCGGGCCAAACTGTTCCATACGTCCTTGCTCGACGATGCGCCAGCCGGGTTCAAACACGCTCCCATCGACGCCCGTGGCTTCCCGGAGACGCGCTACGCCTTGCAGGTCTACGGCGAGGACTGCACCGGATGCGGGCTTTGCGTCGAGGCATGCCCGGTTCGCAATGACGACAATCGTGCGATCAACATGGCGACCAAGGAAGAAGGGCTTGCCGAGAGCGTCCCGTTCGTGAGCTTCTACGAGGGGCTGCCCGTCAACGACCGAGCGTCGGTGGACTTTTCGACCGTCCGCGGTACGCAGTTCTTGGAGCCCACGTTCGAGTTTTCTGGGGCTTGCGCCGGCTGTGGCGAGACGCCCTACCTCAAGTTGCTCTCACAATTGTTCGGAGACCGCATGATCGTGGCAAACGCCACGGGCTGCTCGTCGATCTACGGCGGCAACCTGCCCACGACGCCTTGGTCCGTGAACCACGAGGGGCGTGGACCTGCGTGGGCGAACTCGCTGTTCGAGGATAACGCCGAGTTCGGCCTGGGCATGCGTCTCGCCGCCGACCGTCACTTGGCCGAAGCGCGGTCCCTGCTGGCCGAGCTTGGGCGCGACCTTGGTGAAGACCTGGTCGACGAAATCATGCGGTCACCTCAGATTCTGGAAAGCGACATCCGACGCCAACGTGCTCGGCTGGCCAAGCTGAAGGCCAAGCTCGAGGGCCTCGACTCCCCGGCCGCCACGCGATTGCGCAGCATCGCCGATCATCTGACCCGCCGCAGCGTCTGGATCGTGGGTGGCGACGGATGGGCCTACGACATCGGCTCGGCTGGCCTTGACCATGTGCTCGCCTCCGGCCGCGACGTGAACATCCTGGTGCTCGACACCGAGGTGTACTCGAACACGGGCGGCCAGGCCTCCAAATCCACGCCGCTGGCGGCTGTCGCCAAGTTCGCGAACGCGGGCAAGGCCGTCGGGAAGAAGGATATCGCCCTTCAGGCCATCGCCTACGGCAACGTGTATGTGGCCCGAATCGCGATGGGTGCGAACCCGCAACAGACGCTTCAGGCCCTCAGAGAAGCCGACGCCTACCCTGGCACCTCGCTGATCATCGCGTACAGCCACTGCATCGCCCACGGCATCGAGATGGACCAGGGCTTGCGGCAGCAACAACTGGCCGTCCAGACGGGCTACTGGCCGCTGATTCGCTACAACCCGGTGCTGAAGGAACAGGGCAACCCCGCGTTCCTGCTCGATTCGCCCCGCGCCTCGCACGCCTTCGCCGATTACGCGCAGAACGAGTTGCGATACCGGGCGCTGTGGCAAACCAACCCCGACAATGCCGACGCCTTGATGGCGCGTGCCGAAGAGGCCATCGAGAAGCGGTGGCAACTGTACGAGCAAATGGCCATGGTGCATTAGCCAAGCGGGTGGCCCCCTTCGGGAGGTTGGTTCCATGCGTGGGCGAGGTCATAGTAGTGCCCGTTCGCAGCGACGCTAGGATCGAAGCGGTAGCGTTTCGACCGGTCGATCACGTCGCGATGATCGAACCACGAATCGGGCATCCTCGGTCCTCTACCGACCATGTCCCAAGACACGTCGAGCGGGGCCGACTCGTTGGGCGCATAGGAAACGCGGACAAGGCACTCTCTTGCGCCACCAGCCACGGCACCGATGGCGGCCTGCCTCGCGGCGTAGTTGCCCGCCCTGTCGATGTGCGAGAGGTCCTTGCCGGACAACGCGCCACCACCGATCGGGACCCTTGGGCCGTATTGGTCCACCACGAGTTTGCGCCCCGCTTGACCGTTGTCCCCGTCCGGTCCTCCGTGGACCATCGGGCCGTTCGGATTGACCAACACCTGCACCTCGTCGAAGGGCGCTACCCAGCGAGGGTCTAGGCCTTGCAACCGGCCATAGGCGGCACGCAAGTCGGCAAGCACCAAGGAACAGAACTCCATGTGGTTCGCGCGCTCGAGTTGTTGAACGGTGGCCAGAATATGCTCGCAGATCCACTCGTCTCCGTTCTCGCGAACGCGCACCAGGAGCTTCCCATCCGGGCCTTGGTCGGCCAAGGCGCCAGAGGCACACGCTTCCGCCAACGCTTCCCGCAGGTGCATCGCCAAGAAGTGCTCTGGCGGCAGAAACCGCGTGAGCGCATTGTAACCGGCGTATCCGACGACGATGCACTGGTCGTTGACGTGGTCGGTCCAACGTCTGGGATCGAGGACGTCTTGGCAGACCTTGTCCACCACGGTGAAGCGGTCCGCTTGGACCGCGTTCTCACCCTCGTACCCCACGCTCCGCATGGTCTCGATGGCGATATCCGCCAAGGACCGGGCAAGCGGCCGGCGGGTGGCGATGCCGCCGCTGAGGAACATCGCGTCGTCCCAGACGGCGACCTCCACCTGGGCGTAAGCGCGGTCGTCCGCTCGGTAAGACTCCGCGATGATCGCGTCGGCGATCTGGTCGCAGAGTTTGTCGGGGTGCCCCGGAAGGACGGCTTCGGCGACTCGGATCATGAGGGCACTTTCTCCAATTGAACGTAGGGGATCCCTGCACGGTGCAGTTCGGCGGGCGAGCCGTCCCGCGTGACGATCGCGGCGAGCCTCGCAGCACTGCATCGGGCCAATAGTTGCCGGTCGATCGTCTCGATGTAGCCGTCCGTCACCACGACGGCGCATTCGGGCCGGGTCTCGGCAATGTGCTTGAGCACACAGTTCATGCTCGTGCCTCCCGTGGTGTCGGAGACCAGACGTCCATCAACGATCCGGGCGGGAGCGACCTCGGTGCTGAACGCCCAGAACGGAGAACGGATCATGCGTCGCAACTGAACCAGCAGAGCGACGATGAGCGGCATCTCCGCGTTCATCGAGCCCGACATGTCGAGATAGATGTTCGCCGAACCGTCGCTCTTCTCCGCGACCGACGACCAACTCGCCTCGGGCAAGAAGGGCAACCACATCGCGCTCATGAAGGCTCTCCGGTCGGACGCGCTCAACACTGGAAGGACGTACCGCACGTCTGAACGCCGCGTTTTGGCCGCCTGACGGTCGGGCGATAGGTGCTTGCGCAACACGGCGGCGGTGCGCTTCTTCCACCTCTCGAGTCGGGCTTCTTTCGGGTCCCAAACCGCGTGGTAGGACACGCACTGGTCCTCGAACCCTCTGGGCGATCGGAAGATGCCTGAGCCGTTCATCTGGGACAGCGACCTTTCTACAGCCTGGTCGAGCAGTCGTTTGGCCTCGGTCTGGTCCGGAGCGAGCACCGAAACTGGACCTCGGCGCCCGGCATGATTGCCGATCAACGAGGGTCGCCTGACTCTTTCCCTTTGGATATTCGCGGCGATGTCCAGAAGGTCGTCGGCGATCAGCTTGCCGGCATAGAGTCCATCGCGAATCTGGGTCAACGTCGACTTGATCTTCCTGCGGATGGTGACCTTGGAACCATCGGCGGGCGGCCTTAGAAGCGCCTCGATCCCGTGCGACTTGTAGTACAAGGCAAAGAACGAGGAATACGTCAGACCCATGGTCCGATGGATGATCGCGTTGATCACGGCGTCCAGAGCGATGTTGAGGCCCTCGTCCATCTTCGCGAACCGCTCCGTATGGCCAAGCACGATGTGCAAGAACTCGTGAAGAAGGCACGCTTTGACGTGCTCGTCTGTCTTGCAGTGATCCGATACGAACTGCAGGTTGATGCGCAAGGTCGGCTTGCTTTCCAAGCTCACCGCCAACGTCGGAACGTCCTCCGTGAACCGCACTTCCAGAATCTGCAACACCGGGCGGATCGCGATGGCGTTTTCCTCCATCAGCTCGATGATCAAGGCTTGGATGCGGTCCTCAGTCCAACGCATAGAATCCCTCCGTGCGAAACAAGTCGAGGCGTCGACTCAAGCTGGTGCTCGTCCACACGACAGGCCGCTCCGGGTCGTAGTACGTCGCCGTACACAGCCCCAGCAGGGTGGCCATGAACAGGACGTCGCTATGGGCTTCGGAAAAAGCGCTGGTGAACTCGGTTGGAGTCGATACCGGATAGGCCAATATCGGGCTCTTGGGTAGCCGGTCGGCATAGCGCGCTTTGCATTCGTCCGGGCGCCGAATCCCCTCGATTTCAGCCACCGCTTCGATGACCATCAAAGCGCCCAATTGCATGAACTCCGGGTCGTCCGTTTCGAAGTCGAGACCGACGCGGAGGACCTGCGGGCAACGGATCGGGCCATCGTCTTGGCCCAATACGGAAGCCACCAGTCTCTCCGTTCTGGTCCGGCTCATGGGTCCGCCCGAGTTGCACCGGTAGACCGACTCGCCGATCATCGCCTTTTCCTCGCCAAGACGTCGATCGCTTGCTGGATCTCCTGTTCCAGAGCCTCTGGGTCCTCGATCTCAACCTGGTTCACGAGCGCCCAATAGAAGAACTGTTGCGCACGGGTGCGGCGAGCGCCACGCAGGTTCTTCATGACGTCGGCGAAGATCTCGAGCCTGGGGTGCTTCGTCCCCGACTGGCTGTGTCGCTCCTGCCAACTGATCGTGCCGTCCACAGATAGGATCGGCTGAGCCACTCGGCCCAGATCGCTGACACCCTCCATGCCGATCAACAACTTGCCCTCGGCCGCCGCCGGGTACAGCACAAAGGCCAGAGCCGCCGCCCGCACCGGATCCTCGTTGTGCAGGGCATTGCTGACGGCCATCGTGCCGATATCGGGGTTCGGGCATCCCTTGACCAACATGCCGGCACGCTTCGCAATGGAACGCTGGAGACCGAACCTGTTCAGCCAGATGCCTTGCGGATCGGATTCCAGGAACTGCTTCGCAGTGTGATGGGCGGCCTCGATCTTGGCGCGATCGACCCGCACCCCGAAAGCAGCGTGTGGCAACGAATAGGTGAGCACATCGTGGAAGACGGTTGCCTGGTCCTCTTCGGGACGAATCACCGCAGCAGCAAGGAGGCTCCTCGACAGCATGCGCGAACGACGAGGCGACATGCGGACACCCGCTAGATTGAGGGCCGTGGTCGCAGCCGTAGCGTAGGCGATCACTCCCTGCAGCAACATGCTGTCGCGTCTCCGCTCCGTCCCGGCCGCGTAGGCTTGTGAACCGGCTTTCAGCCTCGCTTTGGCGGCGTTTGCGGCCTCGGTCAAATCCCGCAACCACTCGGGTTCGGGCCCGTCGGGGTCCACCTCCTCTCCGAAATGCTCGTGGAAGTTGCGCATGACCGGATCGAGCCAGATGCGTTGCGTTTCGCCGTCCTGCTCGTAGACGATCGCCTGCAGACCCGATTCGATTTCTAGGATCTCCTGGAATCTTTTGCGCCGCCGGCCACAGCGGTGGCCAGCCTTCCGCCATCGTCGGCGACCCTGCCTTCGCCGCCTGGCTCGGCGATGCTGGCGCGGTCTTCGTCGCACAGGTCGTCCCAGTCGACCGCCGGAACGATGAGGCCAAATCGGTCGGCCAGGGCGCGATCGAGCGGTTCGCTTCCGGCGTAGTCCATGGCCGCGTCAGTCGAGCAGGGGTTCATCGCCGCCCATCGGTATCGTAGTTTGGAGAGGCCGATGCCTTGGACGCGCCGCTCGTGGATGAGCGAGAACAGCCGGTTCTGGTGCTCGGGTTTGCATCGGCTGATTTCGTCGACCAGCACGCTCTCCGCGCCCCAGATCGTGGCTGGGGTCTCGAGGAACTTTACCGAGGACTTGGCGTCGTCGGGGTAGGGGAAGCCGACCAGGTCGTCGAAGCTGATCAGGCTGGCGTTGTAGTGCCGATGTTCGAGCTTCAGCGCCTCCGAAATCGAGTTCAGGAGGTAGGTCTTGCCCGTCCCCGACTCGCCGATCAGCAGGAGCGGGTCCTCGGTCACCAAAGCGGCGAGGATGGCGGTCTCGACGTCGTCGAAGCCGTAAACGCCGAGCCGTCGCAACATGCCGCTCATCGCATCTCCTCCTCGGCGAAGATGGCAAGGCAAGCCTGATAGAGGTCGTGGCCGGTGAGTTCCGGCTGGTTGAAAGGTTCGTTCTCGTAATGCATGCGACTTTTCTCCAGTCGCATCGAGGGCGTGAACGAGAAACCCCGCGCTACCGACATCAAGCGGCAACGCGGGGTCGCGTTCGAGACCTTGTCCGTTCAGGCGTTTCCACCTGCACATCGCGGCTTTCGCCGCATGGCACCGTTGGCGTCTCAGACCTCGGTTGCCGGACTCCGCTCTCGCGGAATCGCTCTTGATGCTTGTTCGTATTGTATCACAGGTCGGGCCGGATCGCAAGGACCTTTCTCGCGGGCCGATCTCGGGCATCGGGCGGGCCAAATCGGGGATGATAGCGGTCATGACCGTTGCGCTCGCTGCCCTTTGCCTGCTCTGCCCTGCACCGGTTGCGAACCACGAAGAGCGCAAGGTCGCCGGATGGACCGTGCAAGTCAGCCGCGCCCTGCTTGGCCAAGACAAGGAGGCCACCGAGAAGGCGCTCGGCCTGCTGGAGCGGCAACTCAAGGAGATCGAAGGCAAGGTGCCTGCGCCCGCGGTCGCCAGGTTGCGGCAGGTGACGCTCTGGTTCTCGCCCGAGTATCCCGGAACGGGGCCCAAGGCCGAATACCACCCCGGCGCGGGATGGTTGCGCGACAACGGGCGCAACCCGGCCATGGTCAAGTCCGTCGAGTTCACCAACATCCGCATCTTCGAGGCGGAGACGCGCCGCATGCCCAACTTCGCGCTCCACGAACTGGCGCACGCCTACCACGACCGCTTCCTCCCCGATGGGTTTGAGAACAAGGAGATCCGCGCCGCCTACGAGCGCGCCAAAGCGGGCGGCGGCTACGACAAGGTCGAGCGGCAGGATGCCGAAGGGCGCAAGACGCTGGACAAGGCGTACGCCCTGGTGAACCCGATGGAGTTCTTCGCCGAAACCACCGAGGCCTACTTCAGCCGAAACGATTTCTTCCCGTTCGACGCCACGCAACTCAAAGCCCACGATCCCGAGACGTTCGTCCTGCTGGGCAAGCTCTGGGGTGTGAAGTGAAGATCGCGCGCATCTTCGCCCACCGAGTCGAACTCCCCCTGCACGAGGGGAGCTACAAGTGGTCTGGCGGCAAGTCGGTCAGCGTGTTCGACAGCACGGTCGTCGGCGTCGAGACAGACACCGGCCTCGTCGGCTATGGCGAAGTGTGCCCGCTGGGGCCGTTCTACCTGCCCGCCTACGCCGAGGGCGTGCGCGCCGGGCTGCGCGAACTCGCCCCGCACCTGATCGGCTGGGACCCGCGAGAACTCTCCAAGCTCAATCACCGCATGGACGCCGCGCTGAAGGGGCACCCCTATGTGAAGAGCGGCATCGACATGGCGTGCTGGGACCTGCTGGGCCAGGCCACCGGGCAACCCGCGTGCACGCTCCTCGGCGGCCGGTTCGGCGAGAGCGTCCGGCTGTACCGCGCGATCTCGCAAGAGGCGCCGGACGAAATGGCGCGCAAGGTGGCCGGCTACGTGGCCGAAGGCTACACGCGGTTCCAACTGAAGGTGGGCGGCGACCCCGACGTGGACATCGAGCGCATCCGCGCCGTTCGCGCCCTGCTCCGCCCCGAGCACCGCCTGGTGGCCGACGCCAACACGGGCTGGACGCTGCACGAGGCCAAGCGAGTGGTGCGGGCCGTGCGCGATGTGGACGTCTACATCGAGCAACCGTGTCTGAGCTACGAGGAGTGCCTGGCCGTCCGCCGCGCCACCGACCACCCGTTCGTGCTGGACGAAAACGTGGACAGCCTGGACATGCTACTCCGCGCCCGGGGCGACCTCGCGATGGACGTGGTGAACCTGAAGATCTCGAAGCTCGGAGGATTGACCAAGGCGAAGCAGGCGCGCGACCTGTGCGTTTCGATGGGGATCGCGATGACTCTGGAAGACTCGTGGGGCGGCGACATCGTGACTGCGGCCATCTCGCATCTGGCCCACAGCACGCCCGAGGAGTTCCGGTTCACCAGCACCGACTTCAACAGCTATGTCACCGTCTCGATCGCGGACGGCGCCCCGCTACGGGAGAACGGGTTCATGACGGCCAGCAGCGAGCCCGGCTTGGGCATTCGCCCGCGTCTGGAGGTCTTGGGCCCGCGCGTCGTCGACGTCGTGTAACGGTTCACGTCTCCTCGGGACGTTTGCGCTGTGTCGGCGGCGACACCGGACCTCCCACGGAGTCTGTAACGCGTCGCCACCGTTGATGGCTATAGAGTTGCCGTTCCAATGCAGGCGATGTCATCGGGTCACGGGCAGGACGCCATATGCCAAAGCGCGAAGATGGACTGCATCGGCCGAGCCAACAAGCCATGTTTGCCAAGCTCTCTCACAAACGAATCCACACACTCCTGCGAAGCCTCGTTGCAGGAATCGTTTGGCTCGCATGGCTATGGCTGTCCGCGACGACGAGCGCGCAAGAAAGAACGCCGCTCGACGTGATGGTGATTCTTGACGAATCGGGCAGCATGTCCACCAACGACCCCTCGCTCGAACGCTACGCCGCAACCCAGCTGATCACCCGCTTGATGGGCACGAACGATACCCTGTCGGTGCTGCCCTTCCATACCGAGCGGATCGAAGGGTACGGCATCAACAGCTTTCGAAAGACCGACGGCACGTACGACTTCAGGGACATTCCCTCGATCCGCCGGGAAGGCGGCGGCGGCACCAACATGCGATCGGCCTTCGAGGGCGCTCTGCAACGCTTCTCTTCTCTGCCCATAACGAACCGTCGACGAGCGCTCGTCTTCCTGACAGACGGAATGCCGGACGATTCAAGCGGCCTGGTGCAACTCGTGCGCCGATTGGCTGAAGACCAAAAGGTTCGGATGTACTTTGTCGGGCTTGGATCGATGGTCAACGTGGGCCTGCTGGAAGCTCTCGCGAAGACCGCTGGCACGTTGCGGGTTTACTCCGTTCAACGCGCCGAGGACCTGCCCGACACGTTCGGAGAGATCTTCTCTGATTTCTCTGCGCGGGAGGTGGCCATCACCAACCTTCGGCCAGGCCAAACGTTTGCGCTTGGACCGAGCGCCAAGAACCTTCGGATCACCATGGCCAAGGCTGGCGGTAACCCAACCCTTCGGCTCCAGGCACCCGACGGTCGGATGGTTAGCGTGACGGCCCTGCCTCGGACGATCGGTGGGCAAGTCACCCGCGTGGCATCCCTGCATGTTCCATCACCTGTCCGAGGAACCTACAAGATCCAATCTGTCGACGGCGCGGCGCAGGCCACGTACGAGCCCAACTTCAGAGTCGTTCTTCTGAGTCCTAGAGATGGCGACCGCGTGGGTCAGAATGCCGAGTTGCCCATCCGTGCGCGCGTCGAGACCGACGACAGACAGCCGATCGCCGAACCCGCAAAGGTCTCGGTCTCAGCCCAGAACGGCAACCTCAACCTGAGAGTTGACCTGACTCGTTCGGGAGCCGAATTCTCAGGTCGCATCCCAGACGTTGGTGCTCCCGGGCGCCTTGTGCTTAAGGCCACGACTTCAAGGGAACTGGACGATGGATCGATCGAGCTGGGCGTGCCAGCCAACGCGCAACTGGAAGTGCTGGTCAGGCCGATTGTCAGCATCACGTTTCCCAACACGTCTCGCTTCCAAACACGGCCGGGACAGCCGATTGCCATTCGCGGCGTCCGTGTCAAGACCAACGCGCACGGCGCCTATGTCGTTGGATTGCGCCTGACTGGACCGAACGGGACCGAACTTCGGGTGAAGTCGCTGGCAGCGCAGACCAGCGATCAGCCGGTTACGATCGAGGTCGACACCAAAGGCCTTGAGCCCGGAGAATACGAGTTCTCGATCACACCGAGCTTGATCCAAGGCAAGGCGGACTTCAAAGGACCCACCTACGAGGCACAATTCCGAGTCCTTTCGTGGTGGGATCTTTGGGGGTGGCTCGTCCTAGCCATTCTGGGCCTCCTTGTTCTGATTGTATGCCTAGTGCTGGCCTACATGGCGGTGTGGTGGGTGCAGTATCAGCGGTGGAGGCGCCGAGTCGATCGCAAACTGAGGTCCATCAAGGTCCGAGTCGAAGGCAGCGACGAGGTCTTTCGGCTGGGAGACGTGAGCGGACTTGTCCAATCCATTACTCTCGGAGGGGCCGGCTCGAGCATCGACGTGTCGAGCGGAACCGGGGACGGAGGGTTCTCCAAGCCCGTCTTGCGCATCGAGTGCCCCCGTCCTCGGCGGCCCAGCCTACGGTTCCCAACCAGGCTGTACCTGGTCAGACAAGACCCCGATGTGCAGATTCTGAACACCGACGAAACACCGTTGGGACGGGTGTCCATCAAGGAGCCTAACCAGATCATTGCGGTCTCTCCCGAGGTTCCCGGCGGCCTCCTGATGGAGATTGAACCTTGAAGGAACGATCCATGCCAGAATGGGGCAACGCGAGGCAGGACAATATGCGTCAAGAAGACCACGAAATCGAAGCACCAGACGACCGCGACCACGGTCAACTCACGCTGTCGCCGACCTTGATCGTCGGAGTAGGCGGCGCGGGATGCAAGATTGCACGGCGCCTGAAGCAGACGATGCTCGCCGAAACACCGCCAGAAGACCACGAACGCATCATGGTTCGGTTCATCGGCATCGACACCGACCAGAAAGAGCGGGCCCGCCAGTCTCTCGAGGAAGCCGATCTGGATTTTTGCGCGCACATCGCCGGAGATGCGAGTGCCTTCAAACCTGAAGATCCGTCTATGGCACCCCTCCTCAGCTGGTTGCCCACAGACAGCGAAGGCAAGGTCAACGCAACGCGCAAACTCAAATCCGGACAAGGTGCTGGTGGATGCCGATTGATCGGTCGGTTTGCCTACAACTACTTCGGTCCCTCGCACTTCCCAAGCCTCGAGCGTCAACTGCAGGATCTCCTCGACCTGCGAAAGAACCCGCTCCGGTCGTTCAAAGGTGCTGCCATCCACACGTCCTCCGACCTCACAGTCTTCGTCGTTGGATCGTTTGCCGGCGGGACAGGTAGCGGATGTTTCTTGGATGCCATCGCCACGTGCCATCAGATCATCGACAAGATCGCACCTGGAATCAGCCGCCATGTGAATGGCGTGTTCCTCTTGCCCTCGGTTTTCGCCGGACGCATCGACGGCGCGAACCTCATGACGCAACGCGCCACGGCGTACTCCTGCTTCCGAGATCTCGAACTCCTCCTTGGAACCGATAGGAAGGACCTGCTTTCGTTCCAGTACTTCGACCGTTCCTTCACGGTCAACCACCGATTCCTCAACAACGTCTACCTCGTCGATCTCAACACGCGTGCCGGGAGCATCGTCTCAGACGAGGAGATCTACCGGCTCGTCGCCAGCCAAATGTTCGCTATGATCGGTTCGCCCATCGGGGCCCACAAGTTGTCGGTCGCGAACAACGACTGGATCACAGGTGACAAGGACAGTACGGGCGGCAATCGCTACTACTGCTCCTTAGGCGTTGTCGGAGTCTCATACGATCAGGAAACCCTCCTCCAATACGCCGCCGCCACACTGGGACTTCAAGCCTTAGCCCGGTTGCAGGGAGCCTCGGATGACTCCGCCGCGATCAAGGAGTCTTTCCGAGAACAAGCCACTCAGATTCTCTCCGAGATGGGCTTTGCGAACGACGACAACGCCCTCTTCTTGCGCGATGTTCAAGGGGCGCAGGAGGCAACGTCAGAGGACGACGCGGAAGACTATGACGAAATGAAGCCAGCCGTCGCCCGCGCCAAATTGCGAACAACCTTCGACAACCTCCGAGGAAGTGGCAGTCGCCTTCAAGATCGCATGAGGAGCAACACGCGGTTTCATCTTCTTGGCCAGGCAACAAACCAACGAACCATTGGAAAAGCCGTCGAAAGCAAGCAATGGCGTGCCAACCTTCAGTTGCGCTTGTTGAGGGCCTTAGCAGAGCTAGGTGTTGGTCCGACTCTCGCAATCACCGAATACCTTTGTGAACAGCTTAATCGCCTTTCGGGAAAACTCGACACATCTGTTGAGAGCCTTCGACAATCAGTGAGTCAATCTGAAGCCAATTTCGAGGCCGCCTACAACGAACTGAGCAGGGCCGGAGGCCTCGAAGGATTGCTCAACCGCTCTAAACGCAATCAGGCCAAACTCGATGCAGTCGCTCATCTTGGATCGTATCGCGCAAACCTCCATCGGCTGCGAGCAACTGAAGAAGGCCGAACAGCGATCACCGATGGCCATGATGGGCTCTTAGCATTTACCATGGCTTTTCGATCAGAACTGACCGATCTAAAGTCCACGTTGGATGCCGCCAGTCACGAACTCCTCCGCATCAAATTCGATATCGAACAGTACGGATTCAACTCCGAGGTGCCTCGAGGCGCTCTTGACGCCACCGACCTCATGTACGAGCTCCATGAGCCCCAACATTATCAGGCGATGGTGGCCAACCTGCCCGAGACCAAGGTGAACGACCTTCTGGACGCTGTGCTTCGATCATCAAACTACCTCTCTGAAGCCCATCAGGATGCAACAGTTGCGAAGGGATACGCTATTAGGACGCTGCCCTCTCGCCTACAACACAAGAAGAAGACTCAGTCCAGCATGCTGACCGAACTCGTTGACAAGGAAGCATCCAATGCGCTCCCCGAATGGAAGGATCGGCATATTCTCGACTTGATGCGTGGCAATGCCAAGGGTGTGGATGAAATCAGCGCAGAGTACCGGCGCATTCTCCAGAAGGTTGCTCCCCGTCTTCAATCCTTGACCGCAGCGCTCGAGAATCCTGGCGAGCGCGAGTACAAAATGGCATTCGTCATGTACCCTGACTTTGACCCCATTCGTGGGGAACACGCCAAGCTTGACAAGGCGATGGTCCGAGCATTTCAAGACGAAGCTGAGTCGGCTATCAAGGCATCTCTCGGCACGAACGCTGTCAGTATCTTTCCCGGCGTCGGTCGAAACAATCGAATCCTGATGCTGTGCAGCAGACGCGGTATTCCACTGACCGACTTTCGCCTGGCCGAGCTTCCGGCGTTGCGTGACGCATACCTTCAGATGCGCAAGAAGAAGCCATGCTTCGACGTCGATAAGCGATGGAGCCGTTTCCCCGGACCAGGAATGCGAGGCTTGGGCGAGGCCCGAGAGGCACTCTTCGCACTTGCGATGGCCTATGGCCTCATTGCACGGAAAGGCAACTTCTACTACAACAACTTGCCCACCAAACTCGACCGGGATGTACCTACCGACCGCAGCGAGCGTGATCGTTACGAAGTCAGCCTCGAGGAACTGACCAATGCTTTCAACGACACGAGACACTCCCAACAATGGTTTGCGCAAGTTTGCCTCGGTCCGTCGGCCGAGGCCACCATTCCAACGCATTTTGGATTTCAGCTCGGCAAACACAAGTCGCCCCGCCGCAGCGACGCTGATCGGCTGGCACAAGGCAGGACCAACGCGATGGAGCATTTCGTCGGCGACATTGGCGAGGACTTCGAAGATGTAGCCGCTGGCATTCGCTTCTTCATGAAACGCTATCTCGCGGCACGGGGCACCCAGGGCGTTCTCGAAGAACTCGCCTGGTACTGCGAAAAGTTGGAGCGCGAGATACAGGACGGGAGCAGTCAAAGAGACCAACTGCAAAAGGAGTTCGATCTCTTGGAGGAGCTGATCGAGGACCTGAAAGAAACCGGGCGTTGGAAGTTCGACGAGGAGGTCTGACACAAACTGGATTCGGTCAGAGGATCGAGAGTCCAAACGTTCGCCACCGCAACGCCCAGTTTGTTGTTGCCCATCGGCGCTGTGGGCAACCGCATCGTGAGCAACGTCTGGGAGCGGCTGGATCACTGTCCCATTCGGGCAAGCGGAGCGTTGCGCATCGTCCCCAACCAAGGCGAACTGGCCAGACAGGTCGAGCTCGAACTGGAACAAGCCCTCAGCTCGACGGTCCTGGAGCAGGTCCCTACATCGGAGCCGGTACGCCAACCGCTTCTCCGGTTGCGACTTCAACTCGTTTGCGTCGCAGCTGTCGTCGAGGCTCCTGCAGAGCGTCTTGTAGAAGCCCTGCGTGCATGCTGTCGCACCGGGCATCCAGGAGACGCCACGGCGGTCCTGTTCATTCTGGATGCCTCGCATCCCCATCGCCAGACGATGCATGCGCCGGAACTCGGCGACACCCTCAGGGCTCTACAATCCGCCGCCCAAGAAGAGCTTGCGCAACAGGCTTCGAGCCATTCATTGCCGAGCGTTAGAATCCTTGTCGCCCACCCGAGGCATTGGGATGGTTCCTTTCTCGAGCATGGGAACCTACGCCCCAACCAAACACCAAGTACCACGATACGCTCTCCTCAGAGACGACTCGACGCGTTCGAATCGTCGTTGGCAAGCGCACTCCATGGCCACCTCGTCATAGGACCAACCCACGGCGCACTCATGGAATCGGCAGAAACCGGCGCGTTTGACTTCGCCTTGGCTGGGTGGGCTGCCGCGATTTTTCCTCGCGACCTCCTCCTCCAATCTGTCGGCAAACTGCTCGCTGCCGACGTGCTCGAAGCCAGCAAGAGTGCCGACTCGATTGGAAGGGACGCTCTTCATGGCTTGATCGAAGACCTCTCGGGCCGGTTGGATCGGAGTTCTGTCGTTAAGCAACTTCTGACGCCAGAGCACGACGCCTCGCACTTGGTAGAGGAAGCGGCCAGTCCCCAAGTTCGCAGAAGCCTCTATCAGAGAAGCGAAGACGCCCTTCAGGGACAACTCTCGCCCGCTCCCCGAACGGGCGTGCGAGTGCTTATGCGTCTGGAGCCAAACATCGGCAGCGAATACCGCAATTGGCCCGACGAACTTGTAGCCGCCGACGCCGAAGCGCAACCCTTGTTCGAAGCCAGATGTCAGAACATAGCAAGCCGCCTAGACGATTCAGTCATCGATGTCGTCCGCACCATCGTCGCACACACGGACACTCTGATCAAAGAGTACCCAGGTGGATCCGAACTGGCCAGGGAATTTCTTCGCCATATCGTGCAGCGCTGTCGTTCCGAAATGGCAAGTCCTAAGCCACAATTCATTGCATCGGCGACGCCTAGCGGCTTGACCGCCGATCTACCAACCTTGTTCGAGCACTTTCGACAGCGCTGTGATCGTCAACCAGGATGGCAAGCCGTCGTCTCCCGAGCGGCCGCGGCCGCTGGCTTGGTTTCGCCTCTCGCCTACTTCTTGGCGTTGCCCATAGCCATCCCGCTTGCAGCGGGCCTTCTCACCGGCACAGCCTATGGCGGCATCTTCTACTGGTCGTATCGCAGACTCGCAAAAATCCGAGATGAGATCATCGACTTGCTGCAGGAGAAGTTCGGACGCGGTCTTTTCCAGATGGCGCAAGACGTGGCCGCTCATCCTCAGAATGGATTCTATGCCCAAATCATTCGGTTCATCGAGGATTGGGAAGAGGTCGTCGTAAGGCGATTCGATGACGAACGGGATTCCAGCGTGCGGACGGCTCTCCAACTGCCCGAGTGGCCCGACGGATTCAACCTTAAGACGGATCTTTTGGAGATTGACGATCCACAAACGCTCTATAACATTATACGCAAGACGGTAGATAAACCCCAGTTAGAGACATTTCTTCGTCGCGAACTGCAAAACGGCCTGTTCGACGATTGGCGCTTCCCAGATTTCGCGAAGATCATCGGGAAGTTGAGCATACTGTGTCGCGAGACTTTTCTGGAGAGCTATGAACTCGCCAAGAGATTTCCCGGCTATTTCCGTGAAGACTTGAAGAAACACAAGGCGTGCAGCAACGAAGAAACTTATCAAGACTATATCGAGTGGATCGTGGTCAGATTGAACTCCCTTGCATTGCGAAGCCTTCCCAAAGCACTGGAATGGCATCATCACCCCGGATCTGATTCTGGTGAACAACGAAAGGAGGGAGTCGTACGCTTCTATGTCCCAAGAAGCTGGCGATGGCACAAATGCTACAAAGATCCTAGCCTTTTCGACAAACCCGAAGACGGAATGGATGAACCACATCTGCCGGCTTCGTCGTATGCGGAAACCGTTCGAGCCCAGTTCGATCCAGGGCAGGTTCGGGACGTTCTGGACTCTCGCGAGAGCGACGTCTGCGCAGCTCTTGTACTCCTTGATGGCCTTAACCCTGAAGACGTTCTTAAGGCGATGACAATGCCCAGCGAGGGGAGCCAATGAGCGGTTTGGCATTTGTCGCGTTCGTGCTGTTCGCATACTTTTTGCCCGTCCAAGGTGTCCCGCTCTTCGAGTACTTGCACCAGCACAGTCGATGGCCCGCCGTCGTCGGTGAGATGTCCTTGGACTACGCAGCCAAGATGATCGGTCTTTGGTTTGGGCTCACCAGTTTGACCCGCCTGGTTGAACACGGTTTGCACCGAGACGATCCCAGGTGGGGGGGGCTCTTCCGTGGGTTCACGAGGTCCGGATTTTTCAGTTCTACCGACTTGCTACTCGCCGTCGGGGTCGTCTTGATCTGGCGGCAGCACGCCGAGCAGACCCTGCCGACCTATGGCCTTTGGCCGCTCGTCGCGGCGATGGTCGGCGCGTTGGTTGTGGGACCACTTCTCGCTCCTAAGGCCGGTCCATCGGCCAACGAAGCCATTACTGCGAGTGCCAAGCCACCCCATGGACTGCCCCAGGCTGGCGACTTCGATCGGCTGGTGAATATTGCTCGCGACGCTGCCGGTCCGGACGTGGCCACGACGACGCAGTTCCACCACACCACGTTCGTTCCTCCTGCTCCGCCCGACCAGCGGATCGGCGACGAGCCAGCCTCGCGAATCTATTATCAGATTGCTCATAAGGATTACAACAAGGAGTTGGCAAAGGATATGGATGTGGGGTCTGCCAGCAATGTGGCGCGCAGGGTCGCCGAGTGTGGGACCCATCCTGCGTTGCTGCAATTGGCGTATCTGGTCGCTGGAACGCCCGATCAGGAATCTCGATTTCGCATCAAGAAGGTCTGTGCGTTCGTGGACGGTCACATCGAGTTGGCACAAGGTCAGCCAAAACGGTCGCCACTTGCCGCCCTCTACGAAGGCAAGGCGACCCAAACTGAGAAGTCCTGGCTTTTGTGCAGCCTCTTGCGGTCAGCCGGGTTCGCAGCGGCTCTTTGGAAGGAAGATGCCGAGTACGGCGTGGCGCTCCCAGACTTGGCATCCAACGACTACCTGTCTGGCGCGAATCGCGCCGACCCAGAGCGCGAGACGATCTGGTTGCTGTTGCCATCCGGCGAGAGTTTGCCGACCGACGGAGCGCAGTTGATCGAAGTGCCCGAACCCTTGGACCTGCGCCAGACGTGGCCCGGTTTCCAGTAGGTGCGTGCTCGGTCGACAGGAGAGAGTTTCCCAGTC
>JBDHZD010000006.1:0-65135 GCA_039811705.1 Fimbriimonadaceae bacterium
GCCTACTTCCTCGACCGGAGCCTCGGCTACGCGCTGCTCTTCGACGAGCGGACATCCTTCTTCAGAAGCCGCAAGGAGGATGGCGGCTTCGCCGCGACCGAGGCCCACTTCGATCCTCGCGCCTGGGGCGATGGCTACGTCGAGACCAACGCCTGGGGAATGAACTTCGCGGCTCCTCACGACGGGCACGGTCTGGCTGAACTCTTCGGTGGACGGGAGGCGCTGCGACTGCGGCTCGACCGCTGTGAAGCCCGTAGCCATGGCCCGAGAAGCCGGCATGGCCGTCGTGGTCACCGACCACCACGAGCTCGACGACGAGATGCCCGACGCTCACGCGGTCGTCAACCCCCACCGCGCCGATTCGTTGTATCCATTCAAGGGCCTCAGTGGCGTGGGCGTCGTGTTCAAGCTTTGCTTGGGGCTGGCGCGCGAACTTGGAGTCCCCGAACACCAGTATCTTCGCGCCTTTCTCGATCTGGCGGCCCTCGGCACCGTGGTGGATGTCATGCCCCTGGTCGACGAGAACCGGGTCATCACCAAGTTCGGGCTCCCTCAGATCGATGCGACGAAGAAGGTGGGGTTGAAGGCGCTGATCACCGAGTACTCCAAGACGCGGCGGTCGCAAGGCCCGCTCAAGCTCCACGACCTGAGCTTCGGCATCGGCCCACGACTCAATGCGAGCGGGCGCGTCAGCGACGCAGCCAACGCCTTGCGTCTGCTCACCACCGAGAACGAACTCGAGGCCGCCATGCTGGCCTCTGCTATGGAAGAAGCCAATCAGGCGCGCCGCGCAGCCCAGGAGCGCGCCATCGCCGAGGCCGCCGAGCGCATCGTCGAGCAGGGCCTGGACCAACGCAACGCCATCGTCGTTCTGGACCCGGACTGGCACGGCGGTGTGGTCGGCATCGTGGCGAGCAAGTTGGTGGAGATGTTCCGCCGCCCCGTTTTCGTCGGAACGGTCGACGAAGCGACCGGCAAGGCCAAGGCGTCGGCCCGCAGCATCCCCGCGTTTCATCTGGCCGACGCCATTCACGCGTTGCACCCCCTGGTCTCGGGCGGGGGTCACGCGATGGCCGCGGGAGTCAGTTTCGATCTCGACCGACTCGACGAGTTCGCCGATCGCATCCACACCTACGCCGGCGAGCGGCTTCAGCCAGAAGACTTCATGCTCCACACGCGGATCGACGCCGTGGCCCAACACGGCGAACTCGACGTCGCCACCGTCGAAGCGCTTGGAGCCATGGAGCCGTGCGGCATGGGCAACCCAACGCCCGTCTTCGCCATGCAAGGCGTCCGGCTGGCCGAGATCCGGACGACGAGGAACGATTCCGTCGTGCAACTCAAGTTCGACGACGGCTCGAGCCGGCCGGTGAGCGCCGTGACCTTCTCTCAGGCCGAGGACTTCCTTTCGCTGAGTCCCGGGGCTTGCGTGGACGTTGCGTTCAAGCCCGAAGTCGACGCCTATTACGCCGACCGCCCGCAGGTGAAGTGGACGGTGACCGACTTTCGTCTCTCCGACCAAGAATACTGAGAAGGAACCGCGTCCAGTCCGGCGAATCCAACCTGTTGGCATGGCAGACCAAGAGTCCTTCTCCCCCTCGCGTCGCGAGATTCTCAAGTTGACCGGCGCGGCAGCGCTCAGTACTGCGTTCGCAACCTCAGCGTCCGCATCCCGCGTCCCGCGTTCACCGAACGAGCGCATCCGCTGGGCGATCGTGGGCTGCGGCGGCAAGGGCACCAGCAACATGGCGGACGCCGCTCGAAACGGCGACATCGTGGGCGTCTGCGACGTGGACCTCGACATCCGCATGAAGGCCATGACCGACCATCCCCGGGCCTCGGCCTTCTCCGACTTCCGCCGGATGCTCGAAGCGTTGGAGAAGCACATCGATGCCGTCGTGGTCAGCACGCCCGACCACACGCACGCGCCCGCAGCAGCCATGGCCATGCGCATGGGCAAAGCCGTCTACTGCGAGAAGCCGCTCACCCGAACGCTCTGGGAGGCGCGAGAACTTACGAAGATCGCTCGTGCGACGCGCGTGGCCACCCAGATGGGCAACCAGGGCACCGCCTCGAACGAATTGCGCTGGGTCGCCGCCGTGGTCAAGTCGGGTGCGCTCGGCAGAGTCAAAGAAGTGCACTGTTGGACCGACCGTGCCGCTGGCTGGTGGCCGCAGGGCGTCGGGAGACCGGAGTCCAAGATCCCGCCGCGAACGCTCGACTGGGATTGCTGGGTCGGGCCGTCACCCATGCGCCCATACGCCGATGGCTATCACCCCTTCGCTTGGCGCGGACGGTGGGATTTCGGCACCGGCTCGCTGGGCGACATGGGTTGCCACATCATCAACCTCCCGTTCATGGGCCTCGACCTGCGCGACCCGATCGCCGTCCAGGCGGAGACCTCTGGCAACAACAAGGAGACGTTCCCGACTTGGTCGCGAGTCAAGTACGAATTCGGCCAGCGCGGAAACCGAGACGCCCTCATGCTCTATTGGTACGACGGAGGGCAGAAGCCGCCCGCCGAGATCTCCAAGGGCGAGCCGATGGGCGGGAACGGCACGCTGATCGTCGCCGAGAAGGGCACGATCCACCTTGGAGACGCCTACGGCGGCGCGCCGAAGATGGTCGGCGGCGGCGAGGTGCCGAAGGTGGACTTCGAGAAGTCGCCCGGCCACTTCCAGGAGCTTGTGGACGCGATCAACGGCGGCAAAGCGCCCCGCTCGAACATCGCGGACTACTCCGGCCCGCTCACCGAGACCGTGCTGCTGGGCAATCTGGCGATCTGGGCAGGCGGCGAGCGCGTGGTGTGGGACAGCCGACGGCTGGCCGTGGTCGGCAATAACGCCTTCGATCCCCTGATCCGACCGACCTACCGGGAAGGCTACAGCCTCTGAGGCTGGGGTTTGGCTGGGTTCGGCTAGGGCCGCGCCCAGCCGAACCCACCTGCAGGTCGCAGGGCGGACCCGTGACGACCTACCTCTTCTTCTCGATCAGCGGCTTGTCGTGTTTCTTCTGCGTCGCGACCATGAAGAGGTGATTGTCCCAGGTATCCACCACGCCGTCGAAGTTGAGGTCCGCGTCTGCCGGAACACGGAACTTGAGGTCCGTGGCGGTGTACCAAAAATCGAAGTCCTTCTTGCGACCCATCTGGCTCATGATGTACGACTGGTCTTCCTTCGTCAGCTCGCCGTCGCGGTCCACATCGCCAAACTGAAGCTCCACCTTGGGCAAGACGAGAGCCTTGGCAGGATCGTAGTCGAAGACGACCCGCTTGTCTAGAGCGGTTCCCCACGACAAGATGACTTGATACCGACCTTTCGGAACTCGCACATCTTGCCCGGCGGTGGTTCGCAACACTTCGAAGGAAACGACGTTGCCTTCTTCCAGGTTGGTGTGAAAGTCCTCAAGGAGTTCTCCCGTCATCGTGTACGTTCGGAGCCGAATGCTGTCAGGCTCTAACGGTGGCTTCCCGTTGACCTCGAAGTAGACGTATCCAGGCAACTTGGAGGGCTGCGCATTCGCTTGAACCTCCGAGTCAACGCCCGTCGCGAAGAGGGCCAATGCAAGGCTAAGGGTGATCATGTTCAGTCTCCGTATTCTCCGTCGTTGGCGTCAGCGATGTCGTAGTCGTCGTGATCCACGTCGCCGTCGCGGTCCAAGTCGGCCATATAGGGGGCCACTCCGTTGCTGTCGGCAAAGTACCAGTCGTTGTCGGCGGAACTCTTGCCGTCAAAAAGGGTGATGATGTCTAGATCGTCCTGGTCCACGTCGTTGTCGTCGTCCACATCGCCGTACAGAAGAGTGAAACCGACGCCCGTCACGCCTGCCGTCGTGTACGCCACGTCCACACGCTTTCGCAGCGAGCCACGAGCTTTCAGATACACGCGATAAGTCGCGTTGCTCAGATTGGACATGTCTACGTCCACGTTGCCGCTTCCATCCACACCCGTCGCATAGAGCAGTTGCGTGACGCCACCCGAGTTCGCCACCTCGACATGAATCTCCTCGTTGTTCGCACCGTTGACTGTGCCGGCAATGTACTTCGTGTCAATGATTGGCGTGTTGAGCGTCCATTCCTGAGTCGCATCGGACGACGCAGTGGCCACCACCGAGTTGCCTCCCGTCGTTCCCCCGAAAGCTGCGGATGAGAACGCATCGATGGTCAAGAGAGGGACGTCCACAGTGGCTGTCCATGTGCCGTTGCCCATATCAGACCAAGTTGTTGTCGGCCGTCGTACGTACCCCTTGGCCGTACTCCATCCACCCCCGAGAAGCGGGTTCTCCTCATAGCCCCCAATGCCCGCCACGCTCGCTAGCTCCTCCAAGGTCATTTCACGGGTCACCTTGGCTATCGCCTGAGCCGAGGCTCCAGTTGCGCTGGTCGAGGCAATGGCGACCACTTTGCCACGGCGGGTGTAGTCCAACTTGACTTTGCCTGCCGGTGGCGTCCCAGTGCAAGTCAGTGTGTATCGGATCACGGGCACCAAGCACAGAGTCTTGTCGTTGACGATTCCCGTTGTCGCTTTCGACTTCGAAGCGCTGGACGAGACGCTCAAAGTGATTGTGGCACCGGAAACCGAGTGCTGGAACTGGGCGGGATAGCCGGATGTGTAGACCGTGCTGTTACGCTTAACGGTGGCTGAAATCAGGCTAGGCGACGAAGCGGACACTTGAGCCCATGCCCCCCCCCCCCGAAAAATGGCAGGGCAAGAGACGGGATGAATGCCAAGGCTCTTAGCGGATGCACGAATCTCACAATCTTTCTCCTTTGCGCATATGCGCTGATCCCATTATAGTCGCGATGTTCCCAAACCGCACGGCGTTTTTCACTTTTTCTGGCACAGGGCCAGACCTTGGCGGCGCGAGAACTCGGTCAACCAGCCCGCGCTACTTCGGAGTAAAGCTCGTCCCGCACCCGCAACCACGGGCGGCGTTCGGGTTCTCAAACTTGAACCCGCCGCCGATCAGGTTGCCGGTGTAATCCAGCGTCGAACCCTCAAGGAACCGGGCCGACTTCGGGTCGCAGAGAAACACGATGCCGTCGGCGACGAGGCGCAGGTCGGTGTCGCGAGCCTTGGTTTCCAGGGCCGTGACGTACTCCAGCCCAGAGCAACCGCCACCCTTGACGCCGAGTCGCACCATGGTGCCGGGGGGCTGCTTCTCCAGCAACCGCTTCATGCGGGCCAGTGCCGCCTCGGTGAGCGTGATCGGGAAAGCCATGCTACGTCCCACTCGCCACGGGGATCGAGAGCAACGATCCGTTCCGGGGTTTGTACAGATCGGCTTCCTTGTTGGCCTTTTCGATCAAGTCGGCCAAGGTGATGTGGGAAACGACTTGATCGACGGCCGACTGCACTTCGGTCCAGAGGCTCTTCACTGCGCACGAACCCGAATGCGCGCACGTCGAAAGCAAGCCCGAGTGGCGTTCGCAGAACTCCTCGTCGTACAACCGACCGCCCAACGCGGCCAGCACCTCGCCGACGATGATCTTCTCGGGTGCGCGGGCCAGCCGGTATCCACCGATATGACCCCGGGTCGAATTGAGAAACTTCTCCTTGCGAAGGATGCTCAGCAGTTTGGCCGTATGGTGCTCGGAGAGCCCCTCGTCGCGGCTGATTTCGGGAATCGTCGCCGACCCCTTGAGCCCGATCTGGATCAGGCATCGAAGGCCGTACTCTTCTTGGGCGCTGAACTTCATTACAGTAGTCCTAGTTCCAGTTTTACTTCATCCGGGATTCGGTCGATAGTAAACGGTGGGTCCCATGTCAGTTCGACTTCGACATCCGACACCCCTGCCATCGTGCGAACCGCCTCTTCGACCTGGCCCGGCAGGATCTCTGCCACAGGGCACGCGGGCGAGGTCAGGGTCATCAGGACCTTCGCCTTTCGCTCGTCGTCGACCGACACATCGTAGATGAGACCGAGATCGTACACGTTGACCGGCAGTTCTGGGTCGTAGACCGTTCGGATCGCCTCGATGACCTCGCTTTCCAAGATCGACTTCTCGATGCTGGTCACTTCCCCGCCACCTCGATGGCCTCTTTGAGCGTGTGCCAGGCCAGCGTGGCGCACTTGACGCGAGCCGGAAACTCGCGCACGCCGCAGATCGCCGCCACTTCGCCCAGCATGGCCTCGTCGGGCTCGGCGGCACCCATGGCCGCATCGTGGACGTGCTTGAACAGAGCCAACGCTTCGGCGACCGTCTTGCCCGCGACGGCTTCGGCCATCAGCGAGGCGGAGGCCGTCGAGATCGCACAGCCACTCCCCACGAACCGGATGTCCGCGATGCGGTCGTCCTCGGTTCGCACGAACACGGTCACCGAGTCGCCGCAAAGGGGGTTGGTGCCCTCCGCCGAGGCGTAGTTCTCGCCCGGCTGCCCGTACCTGCGGGGCCGCCGGTTGTGATCCAAGATCACGTCTTGATACAGTTCGCTCAGACTCATGAGAATAGCCTCTGCGCCGCCTGGACGCCTTCGATCAACGCCTCCACATCGGCCATTGTATTGTATAGGCCGAACGAAGCGCGGGCCGAACCAGGAACGCCATACCGATGCCACAGCGGTTGGCAGCAATGGTGTCCGGCCCGGATGGCCACGCCCTGCTGGTCGAGCACCGTCGCCAGGTCGTGCGGATGCACTCCGGCCACGTTGAACGACACGATGCCCGACTGAACGTCTTCCGGCCCGTAGACGGTCACGCCCTCAAGGCGCAGCAACCGGCCTCTGGCTTCTACGGCCAGCGCCTTCTCGTGCGCCTCGATTCTGTCCAGACCGGTTTCCTCCAGAAAATCGAGGGCTCGCGCCAAACCCACGGCGCCTGCGATGTTTGGTGTTCCCGCCTCGAACCGCCCAGGTGGAAGCTTGTACGTGGTGCCCTCGAACGAAACCTTGGCGATCATGTCGCCGCCACCCTGATACGGCGGCATCTTGGGCAGCACATCGTTCCGCCCGACCAGCACGCCGATCCCCGTCGGTCCATACGTCTTGTGCCCAGAGAACACGAAGAAATCGGGATCGAGTTCGGCGAGATCCACCTTGCGCCCAGGGACGGACTGCGCGCCATCCACCAGCACCATCGCGCCGACCTGGCGCGCACGACACACGATCTCTTCGACGGGATTCAACGTTCCGAGCGCGTTGGAGACGTGGGCAACGGCCACCAGCCGTGTTCTGGGCCCGAGCATGGCGCCAAAGGCGTCCAAATCCAAGCGACCCTCGTCCGTCACGGGAACGACCCGCACCACGGCACCGGACCGTTGCGCGGCCAGTTGCCACGGCACGATGTTGGCGTGGTGCTCCATCTCGGTGAGCACGATCTCGTCGCCCTCGCGCCAGCCGCCCGGGAACGAGTGCGCGACAAGATTGATCGCCTCGGTCGCGCCGCGCACAAAGACGACCTCGCGCGGCGAGGCATTGAGGAATGCCGCGATCCGCGCCCGTGCGCCTTCGTAAGCGTCGGTGGCTTCGACGCTGAGGGCGTACGCGCCCCGGTGGATGTTGGCGTACCGCTCCGAGTAGAACTCGCGCTCGGCTTCCAGCACCATACGGGGCTTTTGTGCGCTCGCGGCGGTGTCGAGGAAGTGCAGTTCGGGCCGCGCGGCCAGCAGTGGAAACGCGTCGCGAAGGCCCAAGTCGCTCATGGATGCGCCTCGCGCTGCACGCACCACTGGAACAGGCGAAGCCATTCCTCGCGCTGCCTTTGGAGGAGCGTACCGGGGTCCGAGCCCCGCTCTACCGCGTCCACGAATCGCGCTGGATCATAGCCACCCCAACTCGCGAAGGCCGGATGCGAACCAACCTGCCGCAGCCAGTACTTGCTGTTCCAGAAATCGCCTTCGCGCCGGTGCAAGATGGCGTGCCACATCGAACCCGTTGGGCTGGGGTCCGCCTGACAGATGGTGTGGCTGCGGTCCAAGTCGTCCGCATAGAGCCAGAGCCCAGCGGTCAGAGCGGGCGGAAGGTGGCCGCAAGCCTCGACGAGGGAAGCGAGCGCCGGGTTGGGCGTGGGCCGGACCAACTCGGGCATCGCGACGTCGAGCGGAACCGCTTCAAAGATCGGCCCGATCCACGGCGCGAGGCGGTCGGGAAGGTCCATGCGCGTTCCTGCTAGACGGGAAAGCCTCCGCCGAGCTTCTCGTACAGGGCGCGCTCCACTTGGTCCCTCACCTGCTCGTGAGTGATGTGGTCCAGCACTTCGCTCGCGAACGCGTACGTGAGCAGACTGCGCGCCACGTCGAACGGGATGCCGCGCGCCCGGAGATAGAACAAGGCCTCCTCTTCCAACTGGCCGACCGTCGCCCCGTGCGTGCACTTCACGTCGTCGGCGTAGATCTCCAACTGCGGCTTGGTGTCGATGGTCGCGGTGGGAGAAAGCAGGAGCGCTTGGTTCGTCTGCTTGGCGTCGGTCTTTTGGGCGTCCTGATGGACGAAGATCTTGCCGTTGAACACGCCGCTGGCCCTATCGCCGAGGATGCCCTTGTAGACCTCGAAGCTGTTGCAGTTGGGTTGCGCGTGGTCGAGCCGCGTGTGCTGGTCGCTGACCTGC
Source organism: Fimbriimonadaceae bacterium (assembly GCA_039811705.1). Classification (GTDB taxonomy): domain Bacteria; phylum Armatimonadota; class Fimbriimonadia; order Fimbriimonadales; family Fimbriimonadaceae; genus UBA2387. The sequence goes on from JBDHZD010000006.1 coordinate 8,545, forward strand.
TCGCCCATGCCCACATACGCCCCATAGAGCCGAGTCTCGACGTTCTGGCCGTTCAGGTACACGTTCCAATCGTTGCGGGAAAGCTGCGCACCGAAGCTGGCGCTCACCGTGTGATACACGCTGTTCGCTTCCTGATGCCCCTCGATGGTGGCGATGTGGAAGGCCTCGTCCGATTCCTGTTGCACCTTGACGTGCTCCAGGTGGGCGTTCTCCTCGACCTTGACTTCGAATACGGGGTTGGCGAAGTAGACGCCCTCGCCGTAGTGGCTTTCCAGGATGAACGCCTCGCTGCCCCGCTCGGCCACGACGAGCACGCGGGGATTGGTGACGTAGGGCCGGTCGGCCGCACCGTTGACGAACCGGAGGTGGATCGGCTTTTCGACCTGGGCATCCTTCGCGATGCGCACGACCACGCCATGCTCGAACACAGCGGTGTTCAGGGCGACGAAGGGGTGCTCGGTCGGGCGGGCGTACTGGCCGAGATGCTCGCGCACGCCGGGGCAGTCGTTGGCGATGCATGCGGCGATGGGCTCGATGGTCACTCCCTCCGCGCCCTGCCAGCGCACCAGGCGACCGTTCTCGAACGTGGCGCCCGCCTCGGACTCGGTGCCGTCCCAAGGGGAGGCCGGTGCGGCCTGCGGCGCATCAACGAACTCAAGTTCGGCCAAGTCGCGCAGGTTGGTGTACTTCCATTCCTCATGCTTGGTCGTGGGAATGCCGATGCGCAAGAACGCGGCCCGTCCCTCGTCGCGCAACCGCTGCAGCCACTCCGGTCCGCCGGGGGCGGAATCGAGCAGGCGGGCGAGCTTCGGTCCTTCGGTGGTCATCAGGTTCGCCATCATGCTCACGCCGTTTGAAGCGCCTCGGCCTCGATCCAGCCGTAGCCCTTCTCTTCGAGTTCCAGGGCCAGTTCCTTGCCACCCGAACGGACGATGCGGCCCTGCACCAGCACGTGGACGTAGTCGGGGACGATGTAGTTCAACAACCGCTGGTAGTGGGTCACCACGATCATGGAGCGCTCGGGAGAGCGCAACGCGTTCACTCCGTTCGACACCACTTTGAGCGCGTCGATGTCGAGCCCCGAGTCGGTCTCGTCGAGCACGCAAAGCGTCGGCTCGAGCACGGCCATCTGGAAGATCTCGTTGCGCTTCTTCTCGCCTCCGGAAAAGCCTTCGTTGACGCTGCGCGTCATCATGTCGTTGGTCAGACCAAGCAACTTGATCTTCTCCTTGATGAACGTCAGAAACTGACCCGCGGAGATTTCGGGCTCGCCGCGATGCTTGCGGACAGCGTTCACGGCGGCGCGCAGGAAGTAGGTGTTGCTCACGCCGGGAATCTCGACGGGATACTGGAACGCCATGAACACGCCCTCCGCTGCCCGTACTTCGGGGTCCATCTCGAGCAGGTCCCGTCCGTTGAACAGCACTTCGCCCTCGGTCACCTCGTATGCGTCCCGTCCGGCCAGAACTTGGGCCAGGGTGCTCTTGCCCGAGCCGTTTGGACCCATGATCGCGTGGACTTCGCCGGGTTGGACGGTGAGGCTGATGCCGCGCAGAATCTCCCGATCTTCGACTCGCGCGTGCAGGTTGCGGATTTCAAGCATGGTGAACGTTTGGATTCTACGGGAGCCCCGCGAGATCGTCTGCGCCTGGTCCCGAGAATCATGACGATTATGTCATGAATGTCTGTCAGCCTGTCGGGGCTTCGGACTCGGAAGCGTTCATACTGGCAAGCATGAACGCCGTCGAGTTGCTCGTCCGCCAGATCCAAAGGGGCCAGGAGGGATTCCTCCGCATGATCAACCTCGTGCCCGAAGACAAGCTCGATTGGCAGCCTGACCCGCAACTCCGGTCCGCGCTCGACCAATACCAAGAGGTCGCCACCATCCTCGGCTTTACATGGGACGTGTTCGATCGTCGCGAGCTCAAGTTCGAGGCCGAGGACTTCCAGCGGTACAAGGCGCACAGCAAGACGTTCACGACGCGCGAGGAGTGCGAGGCCGAGTTCCGCCGGACCACGGACGAGCTGATCGCCCGAGTCCGCGCCCTGAGCGACGCCGACCTCGACGACGAGGTCAAAATGCCCTTCCCCGGCGAGTACCGGCTGTGCGACACCATCCAGTACCACGTTTGGAACATGGCCTACCACGAGGGCCAAATCGCGGCCATCCTCCAACGATTGGGCATCGACCCCATGTGATCGCCTAGAATGCGGACATGATGCGCGCGTTGCACCTCTTGTGGCTTCTCTGCGCGTCGGCGCTCGTCGCCGCCCAAAGCGAAGTCGCCGATGCCGTCCGGTCGTTGCCCGGAGTCAAAGAGGTCCGCGAGGCGGGCCAAGGAACGAGCGCCTATCTGGCCCTGACCTTCGAGCAACCCGTAGACCACGCCAACCCCACTGGGCCGAAGTTCACACAACGCGTCTATCTGATTCACACGGGGTTCGACCAGCCCGTCATTCTGGGCACCGAAGGCTACTCCGCGGGCCGACCCTCGGGCGGCGAACTGCGGCGAATCCTCGGCACCCCCAACGTCCTCACGGTCGAACACCGGTACTTCGGGGGTTCCATCCCTTCGCCCCTCGTCTGGAAGCACCTCACGGTCAAGAACTCGGCGGACGACTTGCACGCGGTCGTCACGTCGTTCAAGAAGCTGTACAAGGGCAAGTGGGTCTCAACCGGCGCGAGCAAGGGTGGACAGACCGCGTTGTTCCACAAGTGCTTTCACCCCGACGACGTCGATGCCGTGGTCGCCTACGTCGCGCCGATCAACGTCGCCCAGGAAGACCCGCGTATTCAGATCTTCATGGAACAGGTGGGCACGCCCGCCGAGCGTCAAGCCATCCTCGACTTCCAGATCGCGCTGCTCAAGCGGCGGGCAGAGGTGTTGCCCTTGCTGAACGTCCGGCCCGACGACTATTCGATGGGCGTGGACAAAGCATTCGAATATGGCGTTTTGGAGTTCCCCTTCGCCTACTGGCAGTATGGCGGCAACGCGCGTGAGAACAGCATCCCGAAGCCCGATGCTCCGGCAAAGGAACTGGCGGACGCCTACCGAGCCGTCAACCCCATGATCTACTATGGAGACGCAGGGATCAAGCAATTCGAGGCGTTTCAGTACCAAGCGTTCACCGAAGTCGGCTATTACAACTACGACATCACCGCACTCAAGCCCTACTTGAACCACAAGAACCCGACCAACATGGACCTGTGCCCTCCCGGCACGAAGGACACGATCCGCTACGACGCCAACACGATGGCGTTCGTGTTCCACACGCTCCAATACAAGGCGAACAACATCGTGTACATCTATGGAGAGACGGACCCATGGTCGGCCACGGCCATCCAGTTGTTGGGACGCACCAACGCCCTCAAGATCACCGTCAAGGGAGCTTGGCACAACGCAAACGTCCGACTGATGTCCGCTGAGCAGAAGCAATCGTTCTTCGACACTCTGGAATCGTGGCTCGGCATTCCATTGGTTCGATCCTAAACACCCTAAGGAAAATCCATGCACTCTCTCCTTCGATCCACTGTCGCCCTGTGTCTTGCGGTTGTCGCCGTCCATGGGACAGCGCAGCCTATCGCGTTCTCCTCCGATGGTCTCAAGCTGTGCGAAGCACAGAACGACACGGTCTTGGTGTTCGACGTCGCAAAAGGCACCGTTTTGAAAACTCTCGCTCACGCGGACGTGCAGTGCGTGGCCTACTCGCCTAACGGAAAAGCGATCGCGTCGGGCTCTTACGACGGAACCGTGCGTATCTGGGACGCGACAACCGGAAAGTCGACCCGCGAAATCACGGTGCCCGGAGACGGCATCACCGATGCTAACGTCACGGCCCTGGCCTTCTCACCGGACGGCCAAACCTTGGCCACCGCATCGCTTGGCAGCGTGTTCCTCTGGGATGTCGCTGCTGGACGCAGGTTCCTCAAGTTGGATGGCCATGCCCTTCAGGTGTCCTCCACGTCGTTCTCTCCCGACGGCAAGAGGCTCGTATCTGCAGGAGCCGACGGAGTCGCGGTCGTTTGGGACGTTGAGACCGGAAGGGCCATGTTCAACGTGCAAGGCCAGAGGATGTGGTGTGCCAAGTTTTCTCCCGACAGCAAGCAGCTTTTGGTCGCAGCAGATGACGGTGCGAGACTCCACGATGCCAAAACAGGCGAACTTGTGGCGAGCCTCCCATCCGAGGAAGTTGTTTCTGCAGTCTTCTCCCCTGACGGGAAGTCTATCGTCATAGCATCACGCAACGGCTCATCCAGCCTTTGGGAAGTGTCAACAAGCAAGCAGACCGGCGCCCTCTCGAAGGCATCGAAGGATCAGTTCACAAACTATGCCGAGTTCGCACCCAAGGGTGGGCTGGTGGCCACGTTCGATGGTGCCCGTGTCACGCTCTGGAACGCATCGACGCGCAAACAAGTACGCAAGCTGGGGCCAAGCCGGTGATTGTCCGCTCTCTGCCATCCTTCACGTGGGAAGGCGTTCCGGTACTCCCCTACAAGGAAGATGGGACGATCTTCAAGAGTGTCACCCGCCAGGTGCTGTTCGATGGCACCGGCGACCTATCCGTCCAATTTCGCTACTTCGAAGTAGGGCCCGGGGGGCATTCGACCCTGGAACGGCACCAGCATCAGCATGCCGTGATGGTGATCCGGGGCAGCGGGCGCGTGCTCGTGGGCGATACGGTGCACGAGATTGGGATGCATGACGTGGTCCACATCCCGCCGGTGACGTGGCACCAGTTCCGCGCGCCCGAAGATGGGCCACTGGGTTTCTTGTGCGTGGTCGCCGTCGACCGCGACCGCCCGCAACGACCCGATGAGTCCGTCTTGGCCGAACTGCGAACAAGGCCAGAGATTGCCGAGTTCATCCGAGTGTGAACCCCCATACAGGCCTTGAGGCCGATGCCCGGCACCGCAGCCATGTCCCACTTGAGGCCGTGCTTGACACTAAGCTGTTTCTTTGTTACACTCATGAGATGCTCTACTCAAGTCCATCTCTCACCGGCATCCGCAGACCTTACGATGGCGGCAAGTGGAAGAGGGTCGCGATGAAAGGGGCTGTTCTGTGTCTGGCAACGTGCCTTGCTGCAATCAGCCCGGGTCAGCCCGCCGGTCCCGAGTTGGACAAGCGTATAGCGCGTGGGAGAAGTACCTGGCCGAAGCCCTCGCAAATGCGAAGACCTCGATCATCGTGGACGTGGACACGCGAACGACGCCTCCGCCGGCGCTCCAAGGCTTAGAGGGGGTCCACGAGCGGAATCTGGTTGAAGGCCTGGCATCCGTCACAAACCGTGAGTTGGTCGAAGGAAGCCACGGGGTTGCGTTCAAGCGTGCGTGGCCGCCGGGCGTCAGGCCGTGGGACTCAACGACTGCGATTCTGGAATGGCTGACCGAAAAAGGTGCCCAGTATCTCGACCGATTGGGGGGAGACGGAATGGCCTTCTCTGAGCTGGATCCTGCGTCTCAGAAGCTGTTGTTGGCAAACGCGGGCAACTCTGGAGTGGTGTCCGCCATTCTCAGGCATGACTTTGTTCACGTCAAGGTTCGAGCGAACCCCCATGTCGAGTACACGGACACAACGGGCGCGCGAAGGATAGCGGGCATGTTCTATGACAACGACCATCCTCAACAACGCGCCAGACTTGACGCCGTATACTCCAGCTACAAGCCACCAAGGCCTTCTGCACCGAAGAACTTGCCAACTCCTGTGGGCGAGATTCGCTTCAGCCCCGGGAAGTTGTTCACCGTCAACGAGTTGAGTTGGGAACTGCGAACAAAACACCAGGTGCGCATTCAGTACGATGCCCGGCTCGGCGAATCCCATCTCTTCGTGCAGGGGATATTCTCGGGCGAATCGATCATAGACGCGCTTCGGGCGGTGTTGGCGACCCAGGAGCCGAGCCTACTGAAGAGCCCGCCAGACGTCAACAAGATTCTTGGGGACCTGTTTAGCAACCCCGCGCTCGCAGGCCTGGCGCAGCATCGCTTCGGCGGCGATATGGAAGCCCTGGACCCCCATCTGTTTGTCAGGGGCGAGACAGCGAACCTCGGCGATTTGGCGCGGATGAGCCCTTGGATCAAGGGGTGGGCCCAGCAGGTTGGCCTTTCGCTGGACAGCTCCGTTCGGCTCAGGGCAGGCCTGAGCGTCAGCCTTTGGGCGGCGGGCTCAACGATCTTCCACATCGACGAGCAAGGAATCAAGCACACCATCCGCAACACAGGCGGCATCGGTATTCCACCAGCCCCGGGCGGCCAGTGAGGCCTCCCCACCATGGCCGTCAGCGCGAGGTCCCGTCAGGCAACCCAACCCTCTTGACATAATCAGGGGGATGTCCAGGACTTTCGGCTTCGAGACCCGCATGTTGCACGCGGGACAGATTCCCGACCCGCACGTCGGCGCGCGCGCCACGCCCATCTATCAAACCACGTCCTACGTGTTCGACGACGTCGAGCACGCCGCCCATCTGTTCGAACTCAAGCAGTACGGCAACATCTACACGCGCATCAGCAACCCCACCACCGCCGTGTTCGAGGAGCGAGTCGCCTCGTTGGAAGGCGGGACGGGCGCCGTCGCACTCGCCAGCGGCATGGCCGCCGAGTTCGGCGCGATCATGACGCTCTGCTCCCCTGGCGACCACCTGGTCGCGTCGAGCCAGCTTTACGGTGGCAGCATGACCATGCTCGCGCACACGACCAAGAAGCTGGGTCTCGAAGTCACGTTCGTGGACCCTTCCGACCTCGATGCGTGGGAGGCGGCCGTGCGGCCCAACACGAAACTCCTGTTCGTCGAGACCATCGGCAACCCCTTGGGCGCCATCGCCGACCTTGAGGCGCTGGGCAAGCTCGCCGCAGCCAAGGGCGTGCCCCTGATGGTGGATTCCACGTTCGCCACGCCGTACCTCTGTCGCCCCATCGAGTGGGGTGCGACGCTGGTCGTCCATTCCGCCACCAAGTTCATCGGCGGCCACGGCACAAGCATCGGGGGCGTCGTCGTGGACTCGGGCGAGTTCGACTTCTCGACGTTCCCCACCATCGCCGACCCCTCGCCGAGCTACCACGGCCTGCGTTTCTACGACACGTTCGGCCATTACGGGTTCTTGGTCAAGCTGCGCGCGGAGACGCTGCGCGACACGGGCGCGTGCCTTTCGCCCACCAACGCGTTCATGCTCCTGCAGGGTCTTGAGACGCTCTCGGTGCGCATGGATCGGCACGTGGCGAACGCCCAAGCCGTGGCCGAATTCCTCGAAGCCCACCCCAAGGTCTCGCAGGTCCATTACGCGGGCCTACCCAGCCACCCACACCACGCGCTGGCCAAGAAGTACCTGCCGAAGGGGCCAGGCGCTGTTCTCTCATTCGAGTTGGCGGCCCCTGCCGATCAAGCACGCGCCGCCGGGAAGGCGTTCATCGAGTCGCTTCAGGTGTTTTCGCATCTGGCCAACGTGGGCGACGCGAAGAGCCTGGTCATCCACCCCGCTTCGACGACGCACCAGCAACTCTCGGACGATGAGTTGGCGCTCGGCGGCATCACTCCGGGGATGGTTCGGCTTTCGGTGGGCTTGGAAACAACCGACGACCTGCTCTGGGACCTGGACCAAGCGCTCGGCTCGATCCCATAGGGCGGGGCGAGGTCAAGGTCGCCGATGGATGGCCCGTGCCCCGCGTCCTATCCCATGTACGACGCGGGGTTCACGGGCTTTCCGTTCACGCGGACTTCGAAGTGCAGGTGCGGGCCCGTGGACAGCCCAGTGGATCCGACGAGCGCGATCCTCTGGCCCTGGCGCACCTCCTGCCCCGCGCTGACCAGCAGCCTCGAGCAATGCCCATAGAGCGTCGATATCTTGTCGCCGTGGTCGATGACGATGTAGTTGCCGTAGCCGCTGCCGTAGGCTGCAAAGATGACCTTGCCCGCGCCGGCGGCAAAGATCGGCGAACCTGACTTCGCGCCGATGTCGATCCCGTTGTGCATCCGGCTCCTCTTGAGAATCGGGTGGTGCCGCATCCCGAACCCGCTCGTCTGTGGACCGGCGGCCGGCCGGATGAACCGACCGCTGAATCGCCTGTTGGAAGGGGCGCCCGACGAGTAGTAGGCGGCGATTTGGGCCTGAATGTTGGCGGACTCGCGCTCCATTTGTTGCAGGGCCCGTTCTAGTTCGCGCTCCTGCGAGCTCAACTGCGAAAGGACTCTCGACTTCTCCTGCCGAGCGGCACCAAGCTGGCGTTGTTGCTGCGCTTGCTGTTCCTGCAGACCGGCGATCCGGGACACCAGAGCGTCGGCGCGCCGCTTGTCCTCGGTGGTCTTCTTGAGCAACGCCTCGTACTCGGAGAACAGCTTCCGGTCGTGCCGCGCAACGCGCTCGAACACGAATTTGCGCGAGGCCAATTCGCCGATGTCGCGCACGCCGACCAGTGCCGTCACGGGTTGGACGGAGCCTTGGCGATACATGCGCCCAAGTCGTTCCTTGACCTGAACCGTCAGTTCGTCCAGGCGCTCGTTGGCGGCTGCGAGCTCTCGTCCCAACGCCTTCTGTTCCGCTCGCGAGGCGGAAAGCTTGGAACGTGTGGCATTGAGTTCACGCTGGACCGTGGCGAGCTGGTTGTCGACTTGCCGAAGGTCCACGCGCACCTCGCGCTTCTCTTCGCGCGTCTCGGCCAGCTTGCGGTTGGTCTGCTGCCGCTGCCTAGCTAGCCGATTGAGTTGCTCCTGAAGGGCCTTGGCGTCGCCACCCGACTGCGGGACTCCGGTCGCCACCGTGAACAACGCGAGGAGGATCGTCCATGGTTTCATGTCAGTTTGAGCGGCCTCCGTGCCGCAAGGAACGAACACAACAAGCCGTACGACGCCCCAATCAGCATGAGTCCGGCGATCACGCCCAAGGCAGGGAAAGGCGCGGGCTCGGACGTGGCGAACAGGCCCTGCACGGTCATCGAGAATAGGCGGTACACCGCATAGAGCGCGGGCGTCGCCAACAGTCCGCCCAGAGCGCCTTGGACGCAACCCTCGATCAGGAACGGCACGGCGATCGTGGCGTTGGTCGCTCCGACCAACTGCATGATGCGGATCTCGCGCCGCCGTGCGTTCACCGCGTGCCGAATCGCGATGTAGATCAGGATGCCCGTCGTCGGGACCAGCGTCACGAACAGCCCCGTGCCCAGCCACCCCAACAGCCGAAGCGTCTGGCTGATGAACTCGTGTTCCTCACTCAAGTACTGTACGCCGCCTGGCTCCACGTGTTCGAGCTTCGACGCTTCTTCGGCGACCGCTTTGCTCTTGTCCAAGTCGGAAAGCGTGACCTTCATGGCGTCCGGAAGCGGGTTGCCGATGGCGGCCGGGGCATCCTGACCCAGATCCTTCTGAAACTGCTCCCAAGCGCGGTCCCTCGGAATATGGACGACCACGGCCACGCCGTCGATCTTGCGGAGGGACTGCGCCGTCTCGCGGATACCCGCTTGATCCACGCCCTCTTTGAGGAACACGCGCATCTCCATCTTGCTGGGCAACGACCGCGCATAGGCGTCCACGCGCCAATAGGTGTAGGCCAGGCCACCCACCAAGAACAATGCTACGGCGGACGTCGTGACGGCGGCGAAGGTCATCCACGTGTTCCTTCGCAACGACGCGAATGCCTCGCTCAGCAGGAATTCAAGCCGGTTGAGCATCCATGCAACTCCGGTCGGAAACAATCTGTCCCGATTCCAAGGTTACCACGCGCCGGTTGACACGCTTGATCACGGCTTCGTCATGGCTTGCAACCAGCACGGTGGTGCCGCGCAGGTTCAATTGCTGAAGCAACTCCATGATCTGCCAACTCTGTTCGGCGTCCAAGTTGCCTGTGGGCTCGTCGGCCAAGAGCAACGACGGATTGTTGATGAGAGCGCGCCCGATGGCCACACGCTGTTGTTCGCCGCCGCTGAGTTGGTGGGGAAACGAATCGGCGCGGTGGCCGATATTCACACGCTCGAGAATCTCGGGCACTTTGCGCCGCACCTCGCGACGCGTCGCCCCAAGGGCGCGCATGGCGTAGGCCACGTTCTCCCACACCTTCTTCGTCGGCAACAACGCGAAGTCCTGCGGCACGATGCCCATTTCGCGGCGAAGAAACGGGATGTCCCGGGGCCGGAGCGTGCCCAGTTCGCGCCCCTGAAACCATACATGTCCCGCCGTCTCTTGCACCTCGCGGCTCAGGAGCTTCAGCAAAGTGCTCTTTCCCGCCCCTGTCCGGCCCACGAAGAACACAAAATCGCCCCGGCTGATCGTCAGGTTGATGTCGCGCAGTCCGTAAACCCACTGGTTGAACTGCACCTCGACCTTGTCGTACACGATGTAGGGCGTGACTTTGCGATCCGGCACGGGAGACCCCATCGTACCTGTGCCGGGTCACGCGCGAATCAGCGCGAGCAATTCCGCCGTCTTTTCGGCCACCAGCACCGCGTCGCCGCGTGCCTCGACGTTCAAGCGGATCACGGGTTCCGTGTTGCTTGAACGCAGGTTGAAACGCCAGTCGGCGAACGCCACGCTAAGCCCGTCGAGTCGATCCACCTCGCCGTGCCCAAAGGCGGCCTCGACGCGCGCGATGGCAGCGGCAGGATCGGCCACTGTGGAGTTCACCTCTCCCGAGCAAGGGAACTTGGCGATCATCTCGCCCACCAGGTCGCCGAGCGTCCGCCCCGTTCGCGAAACCAGCCGCGCGATGAGCAGGAACGGGATCATGCCCGAATCGCAGTACCAGTGGTCGCGGAAATAGTGGTGTGCGCTCATTTCCCCGCCGTACGAGGCGTCCTCGGCTCGCATCTTCTCCTTGATGAACGCGTGACCGCTCTTGCACACCACGGCCCGCCCGCCCAGCCGCTCGACGATGTCCAACGTGTTCCACGTCAGGCGCGGATCGTACACGATGGTCTGATTCGGGTCTTCTTCAAGCAAGGCTTGCGACAGCAGCCCGACGATGTAGTAGCCCTCGATGAAGTTGCCGTGCTCGTCGAAGAAGAAGCAGCGGTCGTAATCGCCATCCCAGGCCACGCCGAAGTCGTACGTGCCGCTCTTCAGACGCGCCTCGGTCGCAGCGCGGGATTCCGCAAGGATGGGGTTGGGCACCCCGTTCGGGAACGTGCCGTCGGGTTCGCCCTGCATGACTTCTGCATCCAACGGCAGGTGCGGCAACAGGTGCTGGAGCGCGATGCCCGCTGCGCCATTGCCCGGGTCGAGGAGCACCTTCAGCGGCTTGAGCGCATCGCCCGGAACCAGCCGACGCAGGTGGGCGGTGAAATCGGCGTACACGTCTCGATCGACGATCGTCCCCGCGCCCGCGCGCTCCCAGCGGCGATCGTGGGCACGCTTCTCGATGTCGTTCAGGCCCGAATCGGCGCTGATGGGTCGGCTCTCGCCACGCACCATTTTCATCCCGTTGTATTCGGGCGGGTTGTGGCTGGCCGTGATCATGCAGCCGCCGTCGTAGCCGTAGTGGGCGGTGGCGAAGTAGACCATCTCGGTGCCGATCATGCCGAGATGCACCACGTCCACCCCCGCGTCGTTGAGCCCCTTGGCCATGGCTTGGTAGAGCTCGGGGCCTGAGAGCCGGATGTCGTAGCCGATGCACACCCGCTTCGCGCCCATCTGGTCGGCGTACGCGCGCCCAATGGCATAGGCGATGTCGGCGTTCAGTTCGCTCGGCACCTTGCCGCGCACATCGTAGGCTTTGAAGCAGGGGAGATACTGGCCCATGCCCCGGTTGTACCTTGCGAGCGGGCCTGGTTCGGCTACCACCGCACCATTGCGGAGGCTAGAACTGCACTTTGACCGGCTCGCGCTCGGCAGCGACTTCGATCTCGAACAGCTCCTTGGGCTTGAAGCTGAACATGTTCGCGAAGATGTTCGAGGGGAACGCTTCGATCTTCGTGTTGTAGGCGGTCACGATGTCGTTGTAGTACTGCCGCGCGTAAGAAATCTTGTTCTCCGTGCTGCGCAGTTCTTCCTGAAGCTCGATCATGTTCGTGTTCGCCTTCAGGTCGGGATACGACTCGGCGAGCGCGAAGAAGCCCGTAAGCGCGGCGGCCACCTGGGTCTCGGCGGCGGCCTTGTCGTGGACCGAAGACGCCGACACCGCGCGGTTGCGCGCTTGGATGACCTTCTCTAGGGTGTCCTGCTCGTGCTTCATGTAGCCCTTGACCGTCTCAACCAAATTCGGGATCAGGTCGTAGCGGCGCTTGAGCTGCACGTCGATCTGCGCCCAGGCGTTGTTCGTCTGCTGGCGCAACGAAACCAGCCCGTTGTAGGCGCCGATGGCGACGACCACGAGGACGACGACGAGTCCGAGTGCGACGAGTAGGCCTGGCATGGTGGTTTCCTGAAGGCAAGCTTACCTTGCCATCCACTCATACGAAATCCTGCGCGCGGGGTTGCAGGGTCAGGACCCGGTGTCCGCAAGGTCGAGCGGTTGCAGCTGTCCTTCGCGGAACAAGAACACCTGCATGCCCGCCAATCGAAACAGCTCCTTGGAGAACTCGTCGGGATAGTCGCCCTCGTAGATCACGCGCCGGATGCCCGCGTTGATCAGCATCTTGGCGCACGCGTTGCAGGGTTGACACGTCACATAGACGTCGGCGCCCTCGCAAGGCACGCCGATCATCGCCGCCTGCAGGAGCGCGTTCTGCTCGGCGTGGAGCGAGCGGATGCAATGCCCCGCGCGCATGCATCCGTCCGGCCAATCGTGGTCGGGTCCGCCTGGAGGGCAATGGGGCAATCCCCGAGGCGCTCCGTTGTAGCCCGTGGCCAGAATGCGTTTATCACGGACGATCAAAGCGCCGACCTGCCGCCGCGGGCATGTCGCCCGGGTCTTCACCAGATGGGCGATCTGCATGAAGTAGGCGTCCCAGCTCGGGCGTTCCAGCGTCACGAGTTCGACGCCCCCATCGAAGCCGTGGCGATCATCATCCGCGCCGCGCGATGCGCTTCGTGGTACGAGGCTCCGATGAACTCGACCGTGAATGCGTCGTAGCGCGTGCAACCGACGCACTTCTCGGCGATATCGGCCTCCTCCGACCGGTTGAACTCGAGCCTCACCTGAACGGGCGGCGCAGGCATCCAAGGCGAAACCGCACCACGTTTGGCGAGTCCTTCGGCAGCCGCCGCCTCGATCCTTGGTCCGGTCACGCTTGGATGGAACAGCTTGCCCATGTAGCGCCCATAGCCCTCCTTGACCACCGCTGTGGCGATACCGGGCACCAACGCAGAAGCCTCGGCGCAGCCCGCCGCGTCGGAACTCACCATCACCAGCGGCACGCCGTAGTGGCCCGCAAGCCCCGTGCTCATCGCGATCTCGCCGGCGGGCATCCCGTTCAGCCACATGCGGTGGACTTGGCCCGAAATCGTGTGCTCCATGATGCCGTGCAACGTCCCGGCCATGCCGTGGTAGCCGACCAGCATGCACGCGTCGAACGAGGCGTCGATGCCGGTCATCATGCCGTCCACGTGGCTGCCCGTCCCGCTGACCAGCGAGACGCCGTCCTCAAGGTCGGAGACAAGCAGGTTCTTGCTGTTGCCGTGGGAGTCCTTGACCACGATCTCGGTGGCCCCGGCGGCGCGGCAACCCCGGATGGCGGCGTTCACGTCGTGCGTCATCATCTCGCGCGCCCAACGGAAATCGAAGTGTTCGCTGCTCGGGCGTCCGCATTGCGACCAAGCGACCATGCCGGTGACGCCCTCGATGTCGGCGGAGATGAAGACCTTCATGGGTCCATTCTACTGCGAGCGAGGGCCACAAACAGAACGGGCCGATCATGAAGATCGGCCCGTTTGGGTCAGCAACAGGGTCCGTAGGCTACGGTGTCGCGAAGCCGCCGCCCACGATCGCCTGGTCCACCTCGAGGGTGTACGGCGCGGGGAGGACGCGGCCCTGCTGGCGATACGGGCGCACCGCCCGAACCAGCACCTTGACGTCGCCCGCGCCGCTGACGAAGCGGGAGAAGTCGGTCTTGTTCTGATAGATGACCTCGTTGTCGTCCGTCGGGCGCAACGGCGACGACTTGATGTGCACATACCGGTTGGCGTTGTAATCCCACAGGTACAGCATCATCGTCGTTCCAGTAGGGCCATTGGCTTCGACACGCACCTGCAGGGCTTGCAGACCCGCCAGGTCGTAGCCGTCGAACTTGTAGTCGAACTCGACCCCGGCCACCTGGCCCACGCGTCCGCCAGAGCGGGACGCGACCCGGACGAAGATGTCTTCGGCCGCCGCGGCATCGGCGACCGAGCCGTTGATGCCCCGTCCGAAGTACATGCCCATGTTGTACGGCGCGAAGTCCACGTAATCAAAGCCGGCCGCATCGGAGATCTTCCACGTGAAGATCTCGGTCGTCCAATCGCCGCTGGTCTTGCCAACCTGACCGACTCCCCAGAACACCTGATCGTCCTCCGGATCCGTGGTGATCATGAAGTAGTCGCCCCAGCGGTTGAAGCCCGGGAATCCGTAGGTGGCACCGGCTGAACTCTTGAGGACGATTGGGTCGGACATGGTGCCGAGCGGGTCGCTGGCGCGACGCCCAGCCAGCATCATGTCGGCCACGATGCCCGCGTTGGAACGCGTGTAGATCACCGACAGGTCGCCGTTGCCCGAGACGCCGACGGCGGGCATGAAGTTGAACGAACCCGGAGTGCGGATATCCCCTGACTGCCACAGCGAGGGCGTACCGGTGACCGGCCAGTCGCTCGTGTCGATCGCGTACCACCGCACGTAGGTTTCCGACTCAGTGGCATTCGTCGTCGTATGCGCGGCATAGAACTTTCCGTCGCGCCACACCGCGTTCTGCAGTTGACCGAAGAGGGTGTCGAGCAGGCGGCCGCCGGCCGATTCGGCCAAGAACCGCGTCGCATTGAAGTACGGCGGAACCGGAACATCGCGCGCCACCATCGAAATGGTGCTCGGCGTCGTCGAGAACGCGTACATCCGGACGAACGAGTTCGGACTCTTGAAGTCGATGAGCGTCGTTCCGCCGTAGATCACGTTCGCGGTCGGCGACTGCATCTCCGCGATCTGCGCAGCCCACGACTGCTGGTCGTTGAACTTGAAGATGCTCGGCGAGCCGCCGCTCAGCATCTGTGCCTTGCTCATCGCGATGAACTGCTGACCCGCCATGGCGGAACCATCGTAGGCGATCATGTCGCCGGCGCAGATGATGAAGTCCTTGTTGTATCCCCAGCCGGGATAGTCGAACCACATCTCGGTGCCGCCGACGTTCATCTCGTTGTCGATCTTCCACTTGTACCAAGTGCCCATGGGGTCTTGGTCGTCGGAAACGGCGATGAGCAGGTTGCTCGTCTTGGCACCCTCGTCAAGGTCGAGGAACACCATGAAGAACCGCTGGCTGACTTGATCGTAGAACACCTTCGGGTCGAACACGAAAGACCCAGCCCCAACAGAACCGAAAAAGCCCTGCGCACCTTCGGCACCCTGCTGGAACAGGCGCTGACCCGTCCGCTTGTTGTAAAAGGCCAACGAGGAGTTGACCGTGGCGACCACGTGGTTCGGACCGACGGCGATCGTGGGGTCGGGCGGATCGTAGCCCGTCATGTCGATGCCCGGAAACATGCTCTTCAGGTCGTCGATGCGCTTTACGGGCAACACGCCGCCGGCTCTGAGACCATTGTCAAGGAAATTCGGGTTGGGCCTCTTGAAGCCGGGGTTCTTCGGCACGCGGCGGACCGGCGTGTACGTCTCGACGATCGGGGGCCAAAACTTGCTCGTCGACTCGGCCACGGCGCGCGGACCGACGGTCTCGGACATCACCGGGAACTTGATCGTCTGATCGTCACGGCGGATGTCGGGCCGGCCCTGGGCCGCTGCGCTCGCCGCAAGAGCCGTCGCCAAGACGCTCCACGCGACGAAACGCGAAGAAACATGGATTGCTTTGAACATCATGGTGCCTCAAACAGACAGGGCCAAGGGGTCCCTCATGGCCATTATAACCCTTGGACGCCACCCGGCGGACTCAGGATACTGGAACTTCGCGGAGGGTAGAATCGGGATTCGAACGGCGGCGCCGTACCCAAGTGGCTAAGGGAAGGGTCTGCAAAACCCTCATTCAGCGGTTCGAATCCGCTCGGCGCCTCCACCTTCGAATCTCCGCTTGATCTCCCGCTCTCCGGCAAAGCGCGCCCGCTCGATCCATGCCGCTCGTCCCGGGAACATGCACCAATTCGTCTTGAATTCCGTGTACGGTTGCCAGCGCCGCTTGTAACCCTCGTCGCCGCGCAGCATCTCGAACCGCGACAGCCCTTCCGAGATCGCTCGCTCGACCAGCGCCGCGATCAGCACCGTCCCGGGCGAAACCGACCGGTGGGTTGGATCGAATCCAGCCTGGTAGAACCAACACGCTCCCGAGGCGGCGAACGCATACACCGCACCGACCGGCTCGCCCTGACAGAGCAGCAGGGGCATCCAAACGCCCACACCTTGGGGGTCGCTCAGAAACCTGCGGTGGAAGCGCAAGGTCCGACCCCAAAACACACCGGGTTGTCCTCGCCGCCGCCAACGCATGCGATGGAGTCGGTGCAAAGCTTCGAACCCCTGCAGCAAGTCGCTCGCGAATTCGACCGTGTAGCCCTTGTCGCGAAAGGCTTTGCGACCTGGCGCCCGGGCATCGTAGCGGAGGCTCTTGCTCAGCCCGCTCAGAAATCCGTCAAACGAATGGGGAAGTGTAAGCGACAGGCACGTGGACTGTTGCTCGCAGACCCAAGTCCCTTGCGGCAGGGCATCGACAAACGGACCAGAACGCACTTCCGGGACGACGACCGTGGTTCGCAGCCGGGCCAGTTCGCCAGCGAGCACACAACCCGCATCGGGTGAGTCGGAGTCCATCAGGGGGTCGAGGAAGTCCGAAACGCCGAAACCTGCGGCCCGAACCACGCCCAAGCCGAACCACAGCGGCAACCAAGCGCACAACCTGTCGCCCTCCCAAACGGAAAGAACCCGGACTCGCCCCCCGCGGGCGAACGTCTCCCACCAAGCGGTCTGCCAAACGCGGCTCTGAAACGGCGAGCCCGAGGCGCGAGCATGCAGCGCGTCCCATTCGGGCGCGCACGCCAACGCGTCGCGCGACGAGAGCCACTTCGTTCGCATCGCCTCATTGTGCGCTCGTCCGCCTGCCTGCCACCCGGGATTCGATTTCGGAAAGTCCAGCGACCATGGGTCGGTGATCAGCCTCGATCAGAACTAGGACCGGACTGTGCCGAATGCCCAACCGCCGCGCCCAGGCTGTTTCTTCCTTCACCACTGACTCGAGAGACGTGTCAAAAGGGATCCCCATCTCATCCAACAACCGCTGCGAACGGGTTGCGCCGACACCCTGCTCGGCGAGCACCCCCCTGAGCCATGGTTCAAGTTTCCCCCTGCGATGCGCGGACTCCAGGTGGACCGCGATGTCCAGGTCCTGTCGCCCAAGAGCCAACAGGTTGTGGCGAAACACGATCCTGAACCCAGCGCCAGAATCGCGCAGTTTGAACAGGCGGTCGAGAGCCTCCCTGCAGGCAGGACACGAGAGTTCGCCAACCACAACAACGGTCCGGCCCGAGTCTTCTCCGCCCACCGAGGGGCGTTCGTGACCGACGATACTGTCCGGCGGCATCGAAGCGATCGTTTTCTCAAGTTCAAGGTGTGTATCCCATAGGCGCAAAGGATCGATGGCCAGGACCAACGACAAACCCACACCCGCCAACAGCGCCACCGGCTGCTGCCAAGGCCGTCGGACCTGTGGTTCGGGTTCACCCAGGCAACCCTCTATTCCGTGAGCCACCAACAGGAGGCACCAGGTCAGCGCCGACGCCAAGCACCATGCGCAGGTCGTCCGCAACGTACTCACCGAGTACAACGTCAGCAAGAAGCTGGCCAATGTACCGGTGCCAGACAAAACGTAAGAAGCCAAGCGACACGATTCGCATCGACCGCCCACGACGAGTCTGGCGTTCGTTGCGAACAGAGCGACGTAAGCCCCGAGTCCCCAGAAAGCGACAGGCACGCCCAGCACGGCACTCCACCGGCTTCGCAGAACTTGGAGACAACCTTCTCCGGAACGGCAGACAACGGGAACCAGCCCGGCCGCGTGCAGACTCAAGTAGAGCGTCACGAACAAACCGACTGAACTCAACACCAACCTGACCCAAGTCCAATCGACTCGCTTCCATAAAGAAAAACTGAACAATTTTCGGATCCTCCTTGACAATGCGGAATAGACCTGATAGACTACCGGAACTGGTCTCTACGAAAAGAGACATGAGGAGACGTCATATGAAAAAATGGTGGAACGCGATCGTCGCACTCTTGGCGGTCGGTCTTGGGGCTACGATGATCCTGTCATCGACCGCATTCGCCTCGAACCCAGAGGAGCAGTGCGACGAGAATCCCGGCGGAAATTGAGGCCGTGTCCGGTTGGACTCGGCGACTTGCTGCGCTCTTGATCGCGATTGGTTCGGTGACATTTCTCTATGGGGCCGCCCTTGAGAGTTCCGAACATCCATTCGTCTTGAGCGGAGAACCAAGCGACCTAGGCGTGATCGATGGAGATCAACTTCTCGAAAGCACAGTGGACGTGTGGAATGTGCGTCATCGGCATCTGGAACTTGAAATCGTTCTGTCTGGATGCGGGTGCGATGACCGCAGCATACAGGTGATCGATGTGCCGCCCTTCAGCCGCCGTTCGTTCACTCTGGTCACCGATCCCAGCCGTTTGCCCGTCGGCAGGCAATCGTCCTCGATTCGCTTTCGCGGGCTCATCGGCAACGAACCCTTTGAAACGCATCACCAGTATTGGTTCACTGTCCAACGGCGCATCACCGATTGAGCCAAGGTGAGCCCGCCACAGAGATCATGAAACAGAACAAACCTCTCTACGCTTCGGCCGTCATCGGTCTGCTGGCAACGTGTCTCGCCATGAGCGTCACGGAAACGTATGCCGGCATCTGTCAAAAGTGCAAGTATGGAACGAAGGTCGTGAAGACCTCGTGCCCCAGTGCGTGCACCAACCCAGTCATCTGCTACCAGGCTACGATCACCGACTACACGTGTGAAACCGAACTCTGGAAGCGCTGCGACATCGCTGGCTCGTCGGGGATGTACTCGTCAGAACAGGGACAGTGCGCTCAAACCGGATCGGGTTGCGTATGCAGTATGTACGGAAGCGGCATCTTCACAAATCTGCCATGGCCGGATGAAGTATGTGTAACAAGCAACATGCTCTAATCTCTCTTCTCGCAGTTCTCGCGCTGGCAGAATCGGCGAAAGCAGACGCTTGGGTGTATCGGGTCACCTTCACGACGCCACCCGTCGAAGACCCCAGGTCTCCCGAAAAGGAAGCGAGCGACACGTCCAGGGCCCTTCGGCTCGCCGGAGTGCGCAAGGACACCGTGGACAACAATCGCGCGTTTCTGGTTCGCGCCGCGCAAGAGGCCAGGAAGGGTCGAACCATTGAGGGCAGGGCCATGGTCGCCGTCGGCGATGGATGGTTGGTTTCAGAGCATCCCGCTCCCGTCCTCGGCGCCGGTGAGTGCACCGAAAAGCAGGTCTACCGCAATGGTGCGTCCATGTTCTGGATCGAGGGCGAGAACATCGTGCGCGTGTTCCCCGATCAGCGTCTGTCCATTGTCGGCTCTATCGCAAGCCAGTATGTGCTCGGACGGCGGTTTGCCGAGAAGGCAGAGGTCGTGCAGAAAGTGTCGGGCGGACTCCCCGTGGACAGCTATTCAGTTGCCGTGAAGGCGTTCGAACTTGACCCGTACCAAGCCAGGATGGATGTTCATTACGCCGATGCTAAGCGCTCCAAGGTGTCCCGGGTCGAGTTCCACCGCGAGTTCATCGACAAATCCTGGTTCTTGAACGAACGTTACGACCTGACCGACGGCGAGATCACGGATGGCAAGTTGTCCTTCGCCAAAGTTCGCTTGAGGCGCTTTCGTCCGGACGGCGCTTTGGCTCAGGAGTTAGTGTATACACCCGAATCGCGACTTGAAGACGGCGCCGTCGACATGAACCTCGGCATTCCCATGGGCACCCACGTTCTTGACAAACGGCTGGGCGAGGAAGTCCCCTACGAGTGGAATGGCGAGTGGCTCGACCTCGACGCCCTGAGAGCCGTCCAACAAAGCGAAGCGCCGCAAGCCAAGATCCACGCGAACACGTTCGCGCTCAAGCCGTGGCACTATGGTGTCGGGCTCGTCGCCTTTGGAGCGGGCGTGGCCTACCTTGGACGCCGCCGACGCGCCTGAAGCATTTTGGTAACCTCGGTCGTGATCATGCCTGGGCGGCCCTCGGGCCGCCCGGCTCGGCTACAATGAGTCATGCCCGTCGGCAGATTCCTGCTGTGCCTCCACTCGCACATGCCCTATGTGCTCTCGCACGGCAAGTCGCCGCACGGCACCGACTGGATCAACGAAAGCGCGGCCGAGTGCTACCTGCCCATCCTCCACGCCCTCGATAGGCTGCTGCAACAGGACATCCGGCCGCGCTGGACGATCAACCTCACGCCAATCCTCGCCGAGCAACTCGACGATCCAGCGTTCAAGGACGGCTTCGAAGACTACTGCCAGTCCAAGATCGACTTCGCCATCGCCGACCAAAGACGCTTCCAAATCGAGGGGCCTTTGTGGATGGAGGGCCTCGCCCACATGTGGCAGCGGTGGTACACGCGTCAGCTTGTCCAATTCAAACACCAGTGGGGCCGCTCGATCTGCGAGGGCTTCCGCTTCTTTCAGGAGCAAGGGAGCATCGAGATCATCACGTGCGGCGCGACCCACGGCTATCTCCCCCTGTTGGCCACCGAAGAGTCCGTCCAGGCCCAAGTCAAGCTGGCCGTCTCCAGCCACACCAAGCGCTTCGGCAAGCCCCCGCGCGGCATCTGGCTCCCAGAGTGCGCCTACCGCCCGGCCTATGCCTGGAAGTCGCCCGTCGCCGACGAGGAACCTTGGGCGCGCAAGGGCGTCGAGCATTTCCTCAAGGAGAACGGCCTCGAGTACTTCTTCGTGGATTCCCACATGATCCGTGGCGGCGCGCCGCTCGGCACCTACGCGGGCAAGTTCCCCCAGCTCGCCGAGCTGTTCGCCCGAAGCGCCAAGTACTTCACGCCGCCCCCCGAGGAGCGCAGCGAGTACGAACGCTACGCCCTGCCGAACGGCGTGCAACTCTACGCCCGCGACCCCGAGACCACGGTCAAGGTGTGGTCGGGAGACCACGGATACCCCGGCGACGCCCGCTACCTTGAGTTCCACAAGCAGCTGTATCCGGGACGCTTGCGCTACTGGGCGATCAGCGAAGACAAACGAGACCTTGGCGCCAAGCGACCCTACAACCCCTGGGAAGCCTACGAGCAGATCCCGAACCACGCCGAGGACTTCGTCCAGACCCTGAAAGGCACGCTGGCCCACTACAAAGGCACCAAGGACAAGGTCGGGACGCTTGTCGCGATGTACGACACCGAATTGTTCGGGCATTGGTGGTGGGAGGGACCCGAGTTCCTCTACGAATGCGCCCTCCGTATGCACAACGACCCCGACCTACAGTGTGTCACGGGAGGCGAACTACTCGACCTCGAGCCGCCCGCCGCGACGATCACCCTCCCCGAAGGCTCGTGGGGCGAAGGCGGCTATCACTTCGTATGGCTCAACGAGGACAACGCATGGACGTGGCCCAAACTCCATGCGGCGCAAAAGTCCATGATCGGCATCGCCCAAGAATGCCGCACCGGCCTGGCCAAGCGCATCGCCGAACAATGTGCCCGCGAACTCCTGTTGGCGGAAGCCTCCGACTGGCAGTTTCTCATCTCGACGCAATCCGCGCGCGACTACTCCGAGGTCCGATTCGACGACCATATCGAACGCTTCGGTCGGCTCGCCGACCTTGCCCGCCGCGTCTTGGACGGCGCGACGCTCACTCTGGGAGAACAGGCGTTCCTTGAGGATTGCGAGCAGAAAGATGCCCCATTTCCCGAGATCGACCTCGACTACTGGGCCCATCTGGACCAAACGCTAGGCAGCGAAATCCACCTCGGATAGCTCCTAGTGGATCGTTTCCACGGGCTCGCTCAGCAGCACGGCGTAGCCGTCCGGATCGGCAACCAAAAACGTGCGCTCTCCCCACAGGGCGTTCTGCAAGCCGCGCAACACGTGGAATCGGCTGAGTTCGATGGTCTTTGCCAGTTCGGCCAAGCCACTCACCATCAGGTTGATGACCAGTCCACCGCTCCGGTCGAGGGCAGGGTTCTGCTCATGCTTGGGCTGTTGGAGCAAGAGAATCTCGGCCGTTCCCGCCACGAGGCGGGCGACGCGATGCCCATCCCAAGTGTCGGTAGACGCCACACGCAAGCCCAGGACGCCGGAATAGAACTCCAGCGAGCGATCCAAATCCGCGACGTCCAAGATGAGTTTCGATAGAGTGCCGCCCATGGCGCAGTTTCCTATGGGCGATTGATTCGCCGCCTCCTGCGGCCCTCCTTTATCTTGGGTCGCTCCCGCCACGATCTTCTGGGCGTCCGGTTCGCCAAATGCGTTCCATGTCGTCCCATGTGGCGAGCGGTTCGTCCAGATCTTGTCTGGTCAGTCCCGTGATGCCAAGGGCCTCCAGAACGGGTCGATCCTGTCGCAGACCCGCCAGCCGGCCCTCAGCGGTCGGTTCGACGGGACCATGTGGCGCTGTCCGGCGCCAATCCAGATCCCAGGCGCGCACGACATGTTGCATGAGGCGGCACTTCGGACCATGGTCGGTCGGCTCGACTGAAAACATGAGAACCGCTTCCATGCCATTGCCTTTCCAATGCACCCTCGCGACGCCTTGCGCTCCCAGAGCAAACACCTGGGTTTCTATCGTGGGATCGAGAGCGCTCCACGCCTTGGCGCGAGGCACAACCAGTTCGCGAATCAACCGCTCGGCGCCAGACGGTTCAAGACCCAGCCGCTTCAGTTCGTCCGGATCCGTGTACGCCGCAAGCGTCGCCGCATCTCCAGCGACGAAGGCCTCGGCGATTCGAAGCGCATGGTGGTCGAGCCCCGGGGGCCGCTGGATGGCCGCGACCCAGGTCGCGGCCAAACCGAGCACGGCCAAAGCGGCCCATCCGAACGGGATCAGCCTTCGCAAGTCCCACCGCTGCAGAAGAGTCCCGGGAAGTAGCGCTTGTAGCGGATCGTCACCGGATTGTTGCCGCAAAAGGCCGGCGTGCTCTCGCACATGCAACAGCCGCCAGCGGCCGGGTTGTAGCACGCGAACGAGGACGGCCCGTACTCGGTGGGCGAGCAGTTGTCCGTGCTCACGCATGCATCGGGTGCAAAGCCCCAGTTGCAGGGGTAGGGAGAGGCCAGTACGGCACAGCCGACGAGCGTGGCGAGGAGGAGTCTCTTCAGTTTCATGGTTCTCCTTGTGCGCGCTCCCACCATCGCAGGTCGCCCCAGTCGCCGCGTTGGGTGCGCGTGACCAGAGAACCGCCGACGGTGACGCCGAACGCGTGTTTGGTCGTTTGGGGAGCGTGCAAATCGGTGGTGGCCGTCTTGTGGTTGATGTCGACGACTTCAATGGCGGCGGAATGGACGCGGGCCACGTGGGCGGCAAAGTCGGTCCGTGGTGTCGCCGGCTGCCGATCGACGGCCATCAGGATGTAGCCGATGGCTCCGGGGTTCTGGATGTATTCGTTCGGTGTTCGCGGGCAATGCAGCAGTCGAGGGTCGAGCTTGTCGCGCACGGCAAACGTTAGGAACGGGGGATATCCCATCGCGACGGCCGAACCCTCGGTCGCCCCGCCGTGGTCCTCGCGGTAGATCGCCAGCGCCAAATGCACCTGGCGGAGGTTGTTGACGCAGTTGCTCTGCCGACCACGCTCCACAACGCCAAGAAGGACGGGCGACAGGAGGGCGGCCAGCACTCCTACGATCGCCGCCACCGCAAGCAACTCGGCCAAAGTGGCCCCGCGCTTCACGAGCGATCCCCCAGCGGCAGGTTGGGATCGTCGATAGGGGTCTGCTGGAACGCGGCGAGCCGCCCGTCTGCCTCAAGCAGGTGGCTCCGGGGCACGAACCGAGGAGCCAAAGATGCGGTCAACGACCCGTCTTCATCGGCGTAAAGGTGGGCGGGCTCGGGAACGCGGTCGCGCCAACGCGCCACTTCCCCTCGCGATCCTTGTACCACCACGACGACTCGCGAGTACGACCTGGGGTCGATGCGCTCCAAGGGCCGAAGGGGCTCGGCGCTGCATGTCGAGCACGCGCCCGCCAGAACGACGAGCAACGGGCCGGAAGGGCGATCCCCCAAATAGCGATCTGCCCGCAACTCGACCCGACCGCCGACTGCCGGGTCCGGCAAGACCGACGGACGCGCCTGCTCGAGACGCCACGCCTCGGAACGCGCCGAAGCGATGTGCCCAAAGCCAAACACCAAACCCGCCGACAGAACGGCAGAGGCCGCCAACGCAACAGCTCCGGAGGTTGCACCACACTTCATCATGAGTACTATAGTACTCACTACTTGCGTCTGTCAAGCCTCCGGAGGCTCTTTTTTTCGAATAGCCCTGCTAGTGCGCGTCCAACGCGGCGGTGATCTTGCCGATCGTCGCCTTGGCGTTGCCAAACACCATCACGGTGTTGTCGTTCAGGAACAGGTCGTTCTCGACGCCTGCGAATCCCGCGCCCATGCCGCGCTTGCTCACGATGACCGTCTTGGCCTTGTCCACATCCAAAATCGGCATGCCGTAGATGGGACTCTGGGGGTCGGAACGGGCCGCCGGGTTGACCACGTCGTTCGCACCGATGACCAGCGCCACGTCCGTCTCAGGGAACAGCGGGTTGATCTGCTCGAGTTCGTACAGGTCCTCGTAGGGCACGTCGGCCTCGGCCAGCAACACGTTCATATGACCCGGCATGCGCCCCGCCACGGGGTGAACGGCGTACTTCACGTCGATGCCCATGGCCCGCAACTTGGCCGCCATCTCCTTCACCTGGTGCTGCGCTTGAGCGACAGCCATGCCGTATCCGGGCACCACCACCACCGACGACGCATTCTCCATCAGAATCGCCGCATCCTCGGGGGAGAACGACTTCGGCTGTTTGGCCACCTTGTTGGAAGATCCGCTCGACAGCACCATGCCGGTCGAGGAGAACAGCACGTGCCCCAGCGTCCGGTTCATGGCGACGCACATCTGCAGCGTCAGGATGAGACCGCTCGCGCCGACCAGCGCACCGCCGATGAGCAGCGACGTGTTGAGCAACACGAAGCCCGCCAAGCCCGCAGCACAGCCCGTGAACGAGTTGAGCAACGAGATGACCACGGGCATGTCTGCACCGCCGATCGGTGAAACCGCCGAGATGCCGAGCACGAGCGAAAGCACCATCAGCGTGATGAACGCCGCGGGAGTCACCAAACCGAAGAACAGGATCATGGCCGCCAGCGCCAGCGTGAACGCCGCCAACAGCAGGTTCACCGTCGAGTGGCCCTTGAAGGTCAACGGGCGGCCGGGCAACAGTTCCTGCAGCTTGCCATACGCGATCAAGCTGCCCGAGAAGCTGATCGTGCCGATGATGGCCGAAAGCACCGTGGTCACGCGCTGGACGGTGTCGGGAGTTTGGTGGTGCCCGTTGACCGCGGCGAGAAACTCGAACAAGGCGACCAAGGCCACCGCGCCGCCACCCAGCCCGTTCAGCAATGCGACCATCTGCGGCATGGCCGTCATCTGCACGCGATAAGCCGCCATCAGGCCGCCGATGGTGCCCACCACGACCGCACCCGCGATCCAGACCAGGTTCTCCGGCTTGATGTCGGGGTTGAAGAACGTGGCGCCGATCGCGATGGCCATACCCAGCATCGCAAGCTGGTTGCCCTTGCGCGCCGTGCGCGGCGAGTTCATCAGCTTCATCGCGAGGATGAAGCACACCGCACCCGCCAAGTAGGCGATGTCGATGAATTCCTTGTTCATCGCCCGCCCTCCCGTTTGCGCGCCTTGAACATCTGCAACATGCGGTCGGTGACCGCGAAGCCGCCGACGACGTTGAGCGTTCCAAAGATCACAGCCGCCGTGCCGAGTGTCAGCATCAACGGTCCGTCGGCCGTGCCAAGGACGATGATGCCGCCCACCAGGATGACCCCGTGGATCGCGTTCGTGGCGGACATCAGGGGCGTGTGGAGCGTTTGAGGCACCTTCGAGATAACCTCCAACCCCACGAAAACGGCGAGAATCAGGACCGTTGCAAGTTCGACGATGCTCAAGAGCCCGCCTCCTTCTGCATCAGCAACCGCGTGGGCTCGTGAACGATGCGTCCCTCGTGGGTCACCATCGTGTCCCGAATGATTTGATCTTCCATGTCGAGTTTCAGCTGGCCCTCCGGAGCCAGATTCATCAGGAATTCGGCAACGTTCTTCGAATACATCATGCTGGCGTCGTGCGCCATCTCGGACAGCAGGTGGATCGGCCCGCAAACGGTCACGCCGTCCACCACGACCTCTTCGCCCGGTACCGATGCCTCGCAGTTGCCGCCATTGGGAGCCGCGAGGTCGACGATCACGCCGCCACGCGGCATCTTGCCCACCATTTCGCGTGTGATGAGCACGGGCGCGGGCTTGCCGGGGATGAGCGCGGTGGTGATGACCACGTCGTTTTTGGCCAGCCTCGAGGCGATCAGGTCGAGTTCCTTGGCGTGCGTGTCGCCCGAAACTTCCTTGGCGTAGCCCGACGCGTCTTGAGCGTCGTCGAGGACGATGTCCATCGAAACGAACTTCGCGCCCAGGCTCTCGACTTGCTCCTTGACCGCTGGGCGGACGTCGAACGCTTCGACCGTCGCGCCAAGGCGCTTGCACGTGGCGATGGCCTGCAGCCCGGCCACGCCGGCGCCGATGACGAGCACGCGGGCGGGAGGCACGGTACCCGCGGCCGTCATCAGCAAGGGAAAGAACTTGGGCAGACGGGACGCCGCCAGCAGAGAAGCCTTGTACCCCGCGATGGTGCTCATCGCGCTCAACGCGTCCATCCGCTGGGCGCGCGTGATGCGGGGAATCAAGTCCATCGAAAAGCCCGTGACCTGGTGCTTCACCAGACTGTCCACGACGCCCGGATTCGTTTGGGGCATCAGGAAGGAGAGGAACATCGAACCCGGCTTGCCCCATACGGGCGCGACGCCGTCCTTGTCCCAGGGGCCGCTGACCCGGACCAGGATGTCCGCATCGCCGGCGACCGCTTCGGCAGAAGGAAGAACGTCGCCACCGGCGTCGCGATAGCTTTGGTCTTGGAAGGAGGCCGCATCGCCCGCGCCCGATTGAACGGCGACGGTGAATCCGTGCGACACGAGGTTCTTGACGGTTTCCGGAGTCAGCGCAACCCTGCGCTCGCCCGGCTGTGTTTCGGTCAGTACACCGACTCGCAAATAGGCACCTCTGACCCGCAGTGCTGATGCTCGCGAGTCTTGCCTAGCATTCCACGCCGGGGACCTCGAATCCTGCGTGTTGGGACCTTTTGATGCAACGCTTTCGCCCAAACAAGCGTATGGGAAGGTTTCGGACGTTCGTAGGCACCCTGCGGAGGATTGCCGGGACCACGACGTAGTCCATTCCAACGTGGCACGTTCTTCTTCCATCCGCAACGTCGTGGTCGTCGGTGCCGGCGTCGGCGGCCTGAGCGCAGCCATCCATGCCAGATTGCGCGGCTGGGATGTCATGGTGGTGGAACAAAGCGACCAATGCGGAGGCAAAGCCGCCGGCATCGAAATCGGTGGGTTCCACCTGGACCCCGGGCCGTCCATCATCATCCTCCCCGAAGTCTATCGAGACGTGTTCCGCAGGGCTGGCCGGGAACCGGACGACTACCTGCGGTTCCACCGTCTGGAGACGCTTTCCCGCGTGTTCTTTGAAGGCCGCGACCCGCTCGACCTACCCGCAGACACGCTCGGATGCGAAGAAGTGGTCCGCCGAATCGCACCGAACGATCTCCCCGCATTCCGCACCCTGATGGCCAAACTCGAGCCGTGCGTCGCACCTCTGGAGCAGGCCGTATTCGCGTCCCCCATCCTTCGCTCGGCCGACCTGCTTCGTCCGGGCCTCTTGCGGTTTGGGCTGAAGTTCAATCCATTCGCGAATTACAAGCGCATGATCGATGGCTGGTTCGAATCGCCGATTCTGCGGGCGTTCTTCTACGGGTTCCCCAGCTACAGCGGCCAAACCTACCACGACCACGCCCCCGGCGCACTGCTGATTCCGTACTACATGCTCAGCCGAGGCGTTTTCTTTCCCGAAGGCGGCGTGCGCGCCATCCCCAGAGCCCTTGAGCGTCTCGCGCGCGAACTGGGCGTTGAATTCCGGTTCGGCGTCAAGTTCGAAGAGTTCGTCGGCCCATCGGCCTTTCGCACCTCGAACGGCGACCGTGTCGATGCCGACGCGATCATCTGCAATGTGGACAAACTCACCGCCACACGCACCAAGGGATTGAAGCCCAGCTTGAGCTACTTCACCCTCCATTGGGGGCTGGACAAGACGCTCGCTGGCCTCGGCCACCACAATCTGGTCATCCCCAAGAACTTCGAGGCAGGGTTCGAATCGCTCTACCAAGACCGCTTCCCGCGTCCGCCGATCGTCTACTTGAACGCGACGGCCCGGCTGGACCCCGAGGCCGCCCCGGAAGGCTCGGCCAATCTCTTCGCTGTGGTCACGGTGCCCGCCGACCTTCCGGAGTTGGAATGGTCCGCGCGGGGACCCGAGTACCGCGAGGCCGTTGTCAATGAAATCCGCAAGGCCGGTCTGTGGTGGCGCGACGACGAGGTCGTGTTCGAGCGCGTCCAAGACCCCGCCTACTTCGCACGAGCTCACGGCAACTACATGGGTTCGCTGTACGGACCCGAGCAGAAGCAACGGCATCTGGGCCTGTTCCCGCTCACCAATTGGGACCCGGATCACCCGAGGCGCGCCTACGTCGGCGGGTCGGTCCAACCTGGAGCGGGCCTTCCGATGGTCACGCTGAGCGGTCGTTTCGCCGTCGAAGCCCTCGCCAAAGCCAACCCCTGAACATTGAAGCCTAGCCCCCGGAGGCAGACCACGTTCGGATCAGATCGCGCACGAAGCGCCCGGATTCGGTCAGTTCCTCGTCCTTCCAGCCGCCCTTGCCCGATGCGCCGGGCTTCAAGGCCGCCGCGCCTTCGACTTTGTCGGCGATCGACCAGTTGCAGTGGCTCAGGCGGTTTTCCCGCATGAACGCGACCCACGCCGCCGTGCTCTCGCGGTCGATCGCGCCGTCGCCGTTCGCGTTCACCGTTCCCCATTCGGTGACCATCAGGGCCAGTCCCGCATCGAGCGCCTTCTGCGCCCGGTTCCGAAGCTCTTGCTTGTGGGTCCCGGCGTAAAAGTGCAACACGTAGGCGGTGTTCGGGTCGTCCAAGTGCGCCCCGATCACGTCGTCCACATTCTGCGACCACATCGGCGTGCCGGCCACGATCAGGTTGTGCTTGTCGTGGGCGCGAATGGCCCGGATCACGCGTTCGTGGTAGGGCTTCAACACGTCCTTCCAACTCACGCGCACGGGCTCGTTGTACGTTTCGTAGATGATGTTGGGCTTGTCGCCGTACTTCTTGGCCAGTTCCCCGAAAAACTCTTCGGCCGCCTCGGGGTACTTTTCGGCGTCGTGCGAGTGCCAGTCGACGATCACGTACAGCCCTTCCTTGATCGCCGCGTCCACCACGGTCTGGGCCTTCTTCATCTCGGCTTCGGGGTTGGTCAGGTAGCCACCCGAACTCACGGCGATGGCTGCCCGCACGACCGTGGCGTTCCAATCCTTCTTCAGCCACGCCACGGTTTCCGCCGTGTAGTACTGGGGCATCCATTGGCTCCAAAACAGGCTCATCCCGGCCAAACTGACCGGCCTTCCGTGCTGGCCCACGATGCGGTTGCCCTTGACCTGGAGCCGCCCGTGTTCGGCGACCGGCCCCTTGGCGTCTTGCATGGAACCCCAGGCGGTGGCGAGGATGACCAGAGCAGCGACGGTCGTCATGCCCCGATCTTAGCCCAAGCCCGCCACCCCGTGCGGTAGGCTGTGCCCACATGGCTCGCAAGGCATCTTGGACGGGACTGCTCACGGCGGCGCTTCTGGCGTTCGCCACTCTGGGCACGTTCGCCAACCTGCAATACGCAGGCCCCGAGGGCGCGGTGCGCGAGTTCATTCTGGGCGTTGGTCGACGCGACCGAACCGCCGTGGAATCGCACCTTGTTCAAGGCGTCGACGCCCCGACGTCGCAGTTCCTTATCGAACGCACCGGAATGCTGCTGGCCAGCAACTACCGCTACGTGGCCGGCCGACGCACCACCATGCAGGGCAACAACACGCTCCTGGAAGGCGCGTTCATCTCTCCTCTGGGCCAGCCTGCGCCGCTGGTATGGGTTGTGCGACGCGAGGGCCGGAGGTGGCGCATCGACGCCGACGCCACTCTCCAAGTCGTCAGCGGCCGCCCGATGCGCTGACGCTCAGAACGCCTCGAACCGGACCTTGAAGTACACCGTGAATTGCACGACGGGCTCGACCACAACGGGGTCGATCACCACGTCGAAGATCGAAGCGTCCATCGCATCGAAGAACGCCGTCCTCGGCTTGCGGGCCATCTGGACGTTGAAGTTCTGGCGCGAGGCAAGCATCTGCTGGGATTCCTGCGCCACGTACGAGGAGTACATCGCCGTGGGGTAGTACGTCCCGAACTCCTGAGCGTAGACCTGTTTCGCCTTGCCGAACCTGAGTCCGAGTCCGCTCTCCAACTGCGACACCTTCTGTTTCACGATCCGCGAGGCCTCCTTCATCAGCCTGGCGCGGACACCCTCGAGGTCGGTGACCACATAGTCCACCATCACTAGATCGAACACTCCCGCCTTGGACGCCGCCTCGGTGAGCGACTCCAACCGGTCGATCGCGTCGAACCTCACCGAAACCGTCTTCTTGAACTCGAACCCGACGACCACTTCCCTGGCCAGGTCGCCCGCGACCTCGAACCCATAGATGCGGTTCTGGGAGACGAAGTCGTCCTTCACGTCCTCGAGTCGAACACCCGCTTGGCGAAGATTGGAACGGAACGCCTCCAGCGTCTCGGCCATCCGCGTACGCGCCTTCTCCAGATCCTCGCCCTCGACGCTGATGCCGAACACGGCCACGAACGAGTCCGCCTTCACGTTGATCATCACGCCCGCGTCGACAAACACGCTCTTGGCGTTGGGAAGTTCGTGCGTCTTCCGCTTGGCCAATTCTTGAGCTCGAGCGGCATCCGAAGCCGTCTCCCTTCCAAACGTGGCCGCCCCACCTCCGACCTGAGCGATCGACGCGAGAGCGGAGCAAACAACGAGAAGCACGAGAAAGGCCTTCAGCATGGGTTACCTCAGACCATCAGACGACGCGCCGCCGCAGTCAAGAAACAGGCCCGGCCAACAATGCCTCAGGCTTCCGCCGAAACGGGGTCCGGCGAAGCAATCCCGGACAACAGCTGCTCCACCACGTCCTTGGCCGTATACGAGGTCTGACCGCGCGCGATGAAGCGGCTCAAGTTCGCCACGTCGTCGCCCGAAGTCAAGATCGGCACCTCTTCGTAGCCGCCCTTGCGGCGCTGACCCAGCCCGATGGTCGCCAGCAGGCCGTTGCACACACACTTGCGGCCCGCCGTCTCGGCAGGGTCGCCACCCTTGGCCAGAAAGTCCTCGATGGGTTCGGACGCGCACCGGTAGCCGATGGACCCGTCGTCCTTGCGATAGGCCTCGCGCAGGTAGCCCAAGTCGCAGATGCGCTCGCGCTGCTCGTAGACGGTGTTTTCCGACATCGTGCCCGCCATCTGAAGCACCTTGAATGGAAACCCCGTGGGCGAAGCCAAAGGGTCGGTGTGGACGCGGGCCGCGCCCTCCAGTGCCGCGCGGATGACCCGCGCCTTCAATTCGGGATCGATGCCGGACTCTTCGCTGAAGGCGAACGGTGTGCCCACCTGAACGCCCTGCGCACCCTCTTCGATGGCCTCGCGCAACTTGCCGCCGCTGCCATAGGAGCCAGCCAGCCAGAACGGCATGCCGAGTTCGCGGAACTGGGCCAAGTCGGGAATGTCGCGCGGGCCGTACACGGGCTCGCCTGTCTCGCTCAGGACCATCGTGCCCCGTGGAGGCGCGTTGTGTCCGCCCGCCGTCGCACCCTCGATCACAAAGCCATCGGGCGGAACCGCCGACTTCTTGGCCAAATTGTTCGCCAGGATATGCGATGTGACGATGGCAAGGAACTGAGGACGTTTGGGAGCCTGCGCCCCGGGAGCCATGTATTCCTCAGGTACGAACCGGTTGGTGTACGTTTCGTTCGACGACGCGCCAGCAACGTAGATGGGCAGTTCGGTCGGCTCAAGCGCCGCCATGCGGTCCAGCGCTCCCGGAATCGCGCGGGGAATACCCGCACCCATCAAGACGAAGTCGACCCCCGCCAGCATCGCCCCGAACAACGAGGGCAAGGTGGGCAACTGGATCTTTTCGAGCAAGTTCACACCGACCAACCCGGAGTGGCCGCGCTTGGCCAGAAACACCTCGACGAAATTGGCCACGACAAGGAGTTCGACCAACGCTTTCGGAGGCACCAAAGCCGGCACCGGCTTCGACTTGAACGGCTTGTCGGGGTCCTTGCCCCCTTGGACGAAGTACCGCTCGTAGATGCGGGCCGCCATGTCCTTGATCGGAAAGTGCTCGAGCGCCTCGCGCATGTGGTTGCCGGGGTCGCCGATCTGGAGCCGACGAACAAGGACCGTGTCGATCCCCGTGCCGGAGACGACGCCCATTTGCCCCAACATGGAAACCGTTCGCGCCAGATTCCAGTTGGAGACGGCGACGCCCATGCCGCCTTGAATGATTCGGGGATAGACCATGCTGAGAAAAAACGCCCAAGGGCGAAGCGTGCGACCGGGCGGTGCTTCACACGCACCTGACCCATCACACCCCATTATCTACGGATCAATGAGTCAGACGGTGCGTCTTGGCATGAAAATGCTTGGATTCTCGCGATTTCTGTACGTTTGAGGTCCCGACATCCGACACACGGCCGTTACAATGGTCGCTGTGCTGCCCTTCCTGATCGCCGCCTCGCTCGTCGCCGCGACCTTCGTCGAAGACCGAGAATACACGTTCATGCACTTCCTGGTGCATCCCCAGCGCCCCCAACTGCCCGCCGACAAAGCCCAGAAGGTGCAGGCCGAACACCTCGAGAACCTCGGCACGCTGGGACGCTCGGGCAAGCTGATCGCAGCCGGACCGATGGAGAACGCCGGCCGCATCCGCGGCATCTGCATCCTGGTCGTCCCGCCTGACGAGGTGCGCACGCTCATGGCCAAAGACGCCACGGTCCGCGAAAACCTCCTCATCGTCGAAACCCTGCGCTGGAAGGCCCCGGTCGGCTTCACGGGCAAAGCCAAAGAGCCGATGGAACTCACCCAAGCGGGGCTGGCCTACTTCAACAAAGGCCCCCGATGGGAGACGCTGCTGCCCGCGGCGAGCGAAGCCCTTTGGAAAGAGCACGAGGCGTTCTGCGCCAGCCTGGCGTCCGAAGGCAAGGTCCTCGTCCGCGGCCCCGTTCTCGACGAGCACCACCGACGCGAGATCCTGATCTGCCGCAGCGACAACGCCGCCGAGGTGGAAGCAATGCTCGCGGCCAGTCCAGCCGTCAAAGGAGGGCTGCTTTCGGTCGAGGCGTACCGCTGGTGGTACGGCAAGGGCACGCTGCCCGCGAAAGACGGCGACTGACCCCCCTCAGAAGTCCTTCGACCGCATCAGCAAGATCAGGGAGGGCGCACCCAGCAGGGCCGTCACTGCACCCACGGGCATGTCCACCACGGCCTTCACCTGCTGCGCCAGCACATCGGCCAGCAACAGCAGCGCGCCGCCCACAAGCCCCGAACCCAACAGCGAGTACCGCCAGTCCACACCCAGCAAACGGCGCGAGATATGGGGGGCCACCAAGCCCAGAAAGCCGATGATGCCCACGGAACCGACCGCCGCCGCGGTCATCACGCTCCCCGCGCCAAGGATCACCCGCTTTAGCCGGGCCGTATCCACACCCAGGCGCTGAGCCGTCTCCTCCCCGATGGCGAACGCGTTCAGCCGCCGAGTCTCGCGCGCCAGCGCCCAGCCCCCGAACACTAGGACCAAAGCGAGAACGGCGTTCTGAGGCCAGTACGCGGCCGACGTGCTCCCCAAAAGCCAACGCAACACCTGGTTGGTGTCCTTCCCAGCGGCCAACAGCATCAGCGTGGTCAGGGCCGAGAGCATCGCGCCCACCACCACGCCCGCCAGCAACAGCGTCCGTACGTCCACCACGCCGCGCCGCACCGAAAGCGCATACACCAAAGCGAGCGAGGCCGCCCCCGTCAGCGAAGCCGCCGCGACCATGCCCAACCCCCAAAACGCCGTCTGGAAACCGAGCAACACCGCCGCAACGCCGCCCACCGCGGCACCCGAGGACACGCCGACGATGTACGGTTCGGCCAAGGGGTTGCGGAACAAAGCCTGAAACGCCGACCCGACCAAGCCCAGAATCGCGCCCACGGTCAGGCACGCCACGGCGCGGGGCAGGCGAACGCGCCAGATCACGCTGTTGACGGCATCGTGCCCGCCGGCATCGCCCCGAAAGAGCTGCCGCACGACGTCGGCGAACGAAAGGTCGAACGCGCTGCCCACCTTCACATGGACCACGAGGCACGCGAACACCAAGCACGCCAGGGCCAGCGTCAGAGTCTTCGCGGAGGAGCGGGGCACGGGCTGATTATGGATGAGGGACCGCGAAGTAAAATCCCCAGCCAGTGACCGCCTCCCCTGGACCTCGCCACGACGCCATCGGCATCGGGTTGCTCGGCTTCGGCACCGTCGGCGTCGGCGCGTACCGGATGCTCGCCGACAACCGGGACGCCATCGTCCGCAAGATCGGTCGGGAGTTCGAGGTCGTCAGGATCGGCATCCGCGACGCCGCCAAGCCCCGCATCGCCGACGCCTCCCTGCTCACCACCGAACTCGAACAAGTGGTGGACGACCCGCGCGTGTCCATCGTCGTCGAGGTCATGGGAGGCCTGGACCCCGCCGGTCCGCTCATCGAACGCGCGTTGCGCAACGGCAAGCACGTGGTCACGGCCAACAAAGAACTCCTGGCCAAACACGGAGCGGCGCTGATCAACCTGGCCGCCCAGCAAGGCCTGGACCTCCACTTCGAAGCGGCCGTCGGCGGCGGCATCCCGCTCATCCAGCCGCTGCGCCACCAACTCTCGGGCAACGACGTGCTGAAGATGATGGGCATCCTCAACGGCACGACCAACTTCATCCTCACCAAAATGGCCGAGGAGGGCCGCGACCTCGAGGACGTTCTGGCCGAAGCCCAACGCCTGGGCTACGCCGAAGCCGATCCGACCTCCGACGTGGACGGCTACGACGCGCAGTACAAACTCGCGATCCTGGCCTCGCTGGCCTATGCCAAGGAAGTGCCCGTCGAAGGCGTGTTCCGCGAAGGCATCCGGGGCGTCTCCAAGCGCGATATGCAGTTCGCCGACGTGCTCGGCTACCGCATCAAACTGGTCGGCGTGGTCGAGGCGTTGCCGGGAGAGCGCATCCTGGCCCGGGTCCACCCGACCCTGCTCAAGAAGGACCACCCCCTCGCCCGGGTGGACGACGTGTACAACGCCCTTTGGCTGCGCGGCGACTTCGTCGGCGATGTGATGTTCACCGGTCGCGGCGCGGGCGCGGAAGCCACGGGCTCCGCCATCGTGGGCGACATCATGGACGTGTGCCGCAACATCCACTTGGGAGGCGCGGGCAACAGCGTCCCGCTCGAAGGGGTGGCGCAACTGGCACCCATCGCAGAAACCAAAACGCGCTACTTCGTGAGGCTGGTCATCCAAGACCGGCCCAAAGCGCTGGGGTGCATCGCCACGGTGTTCGGCAACTGCAACGTCTCGCTGGCCGCGATGGAGATGCGCGGCCTTGAACGCGGACTGGGCGAAATCGTGTTCCTGACCCACGAATGCCGCGAATCCGCGATCCAGCTGGCGCTGAAAGCGATGCGCAACATCCACATCGTCGAGAACGTGTGCAGCGTGCTGCGGGTCGAGCACTAGGCTTTGGGGTAAGGGTTGTCTAGGCGAGCACGGTCTCCGTGTCCCCCTTGACATCCGCCATCATCCGACTCAGGGGTGCCACGGTCTGCGCGGGTCAGGGTCTGTCGTCCACCGTCGCCCCGGAACCCGCCAGACCGTGATCCGAGGAAGCCAAGCACGGCCTGCCGGTCATGCAAGGCGACATAGGGGCAGATCGATCGGGCCCGGACAGGCCGTGGCACCCCGGTCTTAGTCTCGCTACGGGGTGCCACCAGACCAGGTGGAGCACCGGTTCGCCACATCCAAACTACTCCAAGGTGAAGGCCGCAAGCCATAATGAGCCCTCATGGCCGTCCTCGAAGTCCGCGATCTCGAAGTGTCGTTCGGGCCGATCAAGATTCTGCGCGGCGTCTCGTTCGACCTCGAGGCGGGACGAACGCTCGGCATCGTCGGTGAATCCGGTTGCGGCAAGTCGATGACCGGATTCGCGGTCATGGGCATGCTCATCCCGCCGGGACGCGTGTCGGCGGGCTCGATCAAGCTGGCTGGCGAGGAACTCGTGGGCAAGTCGCCCAAGGCCATGGAATCCGTGCGCGG
This sequence comes from Fimbriimonadaceae bacterium, assembly GCA_039811705.1. Lineage (GTDB taxonomy): Bacteria > Armatimonadota > Fimbriimonadia > Fimbriimonadales > Fimbriimonadaceae > UBA2387. Next base: position 45,201 of record JBDHZD010000006.1, read on the forward strand.
CAAGCGCATCGCCCTCGTGATGCAGGACCCCTTCACCTCGCTCAACCCCATGATGCGCGTGGGCGACCAGATCGCCGAAGTGCTCATCCTGCATCAGAAGATGGCCCGAGACGCGGCGCGCAAGCGCGCCGTCGAACTGCTCGACCAAGTCGGCGTGCCCGCCCCCGAGTCCTCTGCGGGCAAGTATCCGCACCAGATGTCCGGCGGCCAGCGGCAGAGGGTGGTCATCGCGATGGCCTTCGCGTGCAAACCCGAGGTGCTTATCGCCGACGAGCCGACCACGGCGCTCGACGTCACGCTTCAAGCCCAGATCCTGCGTCTGATCCGCGAACTCAAGGAGAAGGAAGGGACGGCTGTGATGATGATTTCGCACGACATCGGCGTCATCGGCTCGCTGGCTTCGCGCATCGCCGTATTCTATGCAGGCAAGATCGTGGAGACCGGACCCTCGAAGGAAGTGCTGTTCAACCCGGTGCACCCGTACACGCGGGCGCTCTTGGAGGCCCTGCCGCGAGCAGGGGCCGAGCGGTTGGAGTCGATCCCCGGTCAGCCGCCCGACTTTGCGAAGTTGCCCCCTGGATGTGCCTTCGAACCCCGCTGCAAACACCGCATCGACCCATGCCTCCAAGACCCCGGTTTGGAGTCCGACGAAACCGGCCGGTCAGCGGCTTGCTGGCGACGAAACGACCTTTCCGCCAATCTGAAGGTCCTGTGATACAATCCCGGACGTGATCGCCGCCCTGCTCGGAACCGCACTCTTGGCCCAGACGGCGGGCCAACCCGTGCCCACGGTAGACGTCGAGGCACGCGTGCCCGGCAAGGCCTCGGTCTGGCTCGCCGGAAGCAGTCCCTCGGCGATTGCGGGATGGTACTTGGACACGAGCGGCACGCGCCGCTACGATCAGATGCCCAACTGCGGCCCGACGAAAGTCGCCCTGCGTCCGGGAATGACGTCTTTCACCGTGGTGTCCGCACGGGGCGAGGTGCGAATCGCCGACGAAGTTGGCCTCGAGTCCTACGGCCCCGAAGGCGACCTCCGGCAGTCGGTCATGCGCAATCGGGACCAATCGTTCCGGGGTCCGATCGCCGAAGTCGCCGCGCCGATGGGCGGCCTGATGGGCGTCTACTTGCCCGAGGTCAGCGCCGACCACCCCGCCGACCAGTCGAACTGGCAAGTCGCCAGAGTCGCCATCGGCCAGAAGACCGTGGCGCCAAGGCTCTACGTTCCGTTCTACATCGGCATCGGTCGCACCTCGGACAACACGCCGGTCGTGTTCAACGTGCCCAAGGGCGCCGCCACGCTCTATCTGGGCGTGATGGGTCAGGTTGCGTGGGCCAAACACGAAGGGCAGTACGACGTGGTGCTGAAGTTCGAGACGCCCAAGCGTCCCCCGCGCGGGTGACCCCACGAATTCGGGTTCGATTCAGGTTCGCGGGAACCAAGATGGTGGTATCCTTTAGGTCGCGCAACCGCGCGTCCTGATGTCTGAAACCACGAACCGCCCCCCTTGCTTGGATACGTTGCTCGCCAAGATCGCCCACCGGCGTTGCACCGTCGGCGTCGTCGGCATGGGCCGCGTGGGTCTGCCGTTCGCGGTCGAAGCCGCCAAAGCCGGGTTCAACGTGGTCGGCGTGGACTCCGATCCCGAGCGTGTCGCCAGCCTCAAGCGCGGTGTCTCGTACGTCGAAGACGTCCCCTCCAGCGAGATCAAGGCCCTCGTCCTGAGCGGCAAGTTGCAGGTGTTCGGCGACATCGACGACGCGCCCGACTTCGACGTCCTGACCATCTCGATCGCGACCAAGCTCGACAAGAGCGCAACGCCCGACCTTTCCAGCATGATCTCCGTGGCGGAGGAAGCCAAGCGGAAGCTCCGGAACTGCCAACTGGTCAGCATCGAATCGACGGTCTATCCGGGCGCAACCGAAGAGATTTTCCAGAAGTCCTTCGAGTCCACCGGCCTCGTCCCGGACGAAGACTTCTTCCTGGCCCACTCGCCCGAGCGCGTGGACCCGGGCAACCGGGCTTACTCCGAGAAGACGATCACTCGAGTCGTCGGTGGCATCGGCCCCAACTCGGTGGAGGCGGCCAAGGCATTCTATGAGACGGTGCTCGACCGCGTCCACGTCGTCAGCAGCACGCGGGTCGCCGAACTCACCAAGCTGTACGAAAACACGTTCCGAGCTGTCAACATCGGCCTGGTCAACGAGATGCTCCGCGTATGCGACCACATGGGACTCGACGTGTGGGAGATTCTGGACGCCGCCAACACCAAGCCGTTCGGCATCATGCGCTTCCTTCCGGGGCCGGGCGTCGGCGGCGACTGCGTGACGCTCGACCCGCACTTCCTGGAATGGAAGGCACGCGAATACAACTTCCCCACGCGGTTCGTCGGTCTGGCGACCGACATCAACCGCTCGATGCCGGCCTACGTCATCGAGCGCCTTTGGCGCATCCTCAACGACCGAGGGTTGCCAGTGAAAGGCTCGAAGGTGCTGGTCATCGGCGCCTCGTACAAACGCGACGTCGCCGACCTTCGCGAATCGCCCGCCGTCCGCATCATGGACCTGCTAGCCGAGCGAGGCGCCGTGCTGTCCTACCACGACCCGATGGTGCCCTCGCTGAAGACGGCCCATCTGGAACTCAGAAGCGTCCAATTGACGCCCGAAACCCTGTCTCACCACGACGTGGTGATGATCCTCACCGACCACAGCACTGTGGACTATGCGCTCATCGCCGAGCACTCCAATCTGGTCTTCGACACGCGCGACGCCATGCGCCAGGTTGCGAACGGTCACGAGCGCGTGGTCCTGCTGTGAACATTGCCCTGCCATTCCCCATGAAATCCACCCAAAACCCCTCGTCTTGGAGGCTCCGATGAGAGCCCTTGTCACCGGAGGCGCCGGCTTTATCGGCTCCCATCTGGCCGACGCCCTCATCCCGCAAGGGTGGAGCATCGTGGCCGTGGACGACCTGTCGACCGGCTCGCTCGACAACATCGAGCATCTGCGAAACACGGGCAAGTTCGAATTCCACCACGACACCATCCTCAACGAGCCCCTGATCGACCGGCTGGTCTCGGAGTGCGACGTGGTGTACCACCTGGCCGCTGTGGTGGGCGTGTTCGAAGTGATGCGGAGCCCGGCGCGGACCCTGCGGGTCAACCTGAAGGGTGCGGAAGTCGTCCTTGATGCCTGCCTCAAGCACAAGAAGCGGCTGCAGATGGCTTCGACTTCCGAGGTCTACGGCAAGCATCCGGTCAACGAGCCGCTGAACGAGGAGTCGGACCGCATCTACGGCCCCACCACCAAGCACCGGTGGAGCTACGCGGGGACCAAGGCGATCGACGAACATCTCGCCCTTGCGATGCACATGGAAGAGGGCCTCGACGCGTTCTGCACGCGCTACTTCAACACGGTCGGCCCGCGCCAATCGCCCGCCTACGGCATGGTGCTCCCCGCCTTTGTGAAGGCCGCGTTGGCCAACCAGCCCATGACGGTCTACGGCACCGGTGAGCAAACCCGGTGTTTTACGCACGTTTCCGATGCCGTGCGTGCAACTATCGACCTCATGGCGAGCGACCAATCTGCAGGCGAAGTGTTCAACATCGGAAATCCTCAGGAAATTTCGATCCTTTCGCTGGCAAAGACAGTCAAAGAAAAGACGGGATCCAAGTCGGAAATCGTGATGGTTCCCTACGACAAGGCGTACGGCGAGGGATACGAGGATATGCAGTTCCGGACGCCCGACATCGGCAAAATCCGCCGAGTGACGGGCTACGAACCTCGATACTCTCTCGACCAGATCGTTGATTCGGTGATCGACCACATGAGGGGTCGTACGGCAGTCGGTTCGTGACTGTCCAATTGGAGATGGCGACGATGACGGTTAGAGCAGAATCGAGGAACGGAATGGCGAAGTCCATCGCGGAACCGATCGGTCAACAACTGCTGGTGGATACACGGTTGCTGACCGTGCAACCCGAGGACGACGAAGCGACACAGAACGACCTGACCATGGCGGCGGGGCCGCTGAGTCGCATCGTGACGTGGCGGCCCGGCAATCTGGACGTCGTCCACGAGGCGCTGGCCCAAACGCAAGGCGACGTCGAAATCGTGCTGGGGCACCGCTACAGTTTGGACGAACTCTTGCAGCTTTGCCACTTGCGCTCCAGCGAGCCGCGCCTCAAAATCTCGTGCGTGATCCGCGAAGCCTACGGACCCCTTGGCGACGAACGGGCGCGCAAGACGGGCTACGTGGCGGCGTTGGCCAAAGAACGCCTCTACAAGCGCCTGTTCGATATGGGCGTGAGCGCCGTCGTCTTGCCCATCTCGGCACCTTTCCTGATCCTGGCGGGGCTCGCCGTCAAGATCGCTTCCCCTGGCCCGGCCATCTTCACCCAAGAGCGCAAGGGCTACCACGGCAACATCATCCGCGTCCACAAACTGCGCTCGATGCACCATACCGCGGACCGCAGCAAAGAGCACGTCCTGCGCACCGAGACCGACAACCGCGTGTTTCGTCTGGGCGACATCCTGCGCAAGCTGAAGCTCGACGAAGTGCCGCAACTGTGGAACGTGTTCAAGGGCGAAATGAGCCTCGTCGGCCCGCGCCCCTCCCCGCTCAAGCTGATGGAGGAGTACGAGAAGACCGTGCCCGGCTATCAGGTGCGCTATTGCGTCCGCCCCGGCGTCACGGGCCCGGCGCAGATCTATCTCGGCTACCATGCCTCGGCGGAAGACAAGCTGCTGTTCGATCTGTGGTACGTGCGGAACAACTCGCTCCGCACCGACCTGCGGATGATCCTTCTCACGGTCAAGAAGATCTTCTTCGGCGAGTACAAACTGTAAGGTTCTAATCTGTTTCCTGTTGCTGGCGCTGAATCGTGGTGGCTGCCACGGTGAGCGCCAGCACGAACCAGAACACATCCAGCAAGTAGATGCTGCTCGACAGCAATCCGTAGATCGTGTATTGCAGGAAGATAAACCCGATCCAGCACCATGGGTCGTGAGAAAACACGAGCTTGAGGGCTTTGAACAAGCCGTAACCCAATAGAAAGACGAACAGCACGCCTCCCAGCACACCAAGACTCATGAAGGCTTCGAGGATGGAGTTGTGCGGGTACTGATAGGTCACCTGTTCCGAAAGCCCCGATCCCAGCAACGGATTCTTCCAGAACTCCTCGATGGAAGCCGGAATCAGATTGCCTCGCCCGACTTGTCGGGCGTTGATCACACTCGACAAGGCGATGCGCTTAGCCAACGGGGTGTTGGCCAGCAAAGGCGTCTCGAGAATCAATGGAATGGAAGCCAGGCCCACGAGCAAGGCGGGCCAGATAGGCGCCCATAGCCTTCCGCGAAGCACCAAGAAACGAATCCCGTACACAGCGGCCAGAATGCCAAGCGCCAGAAACGGGCCACGAGAACCAGACAAAGCGATCATCGCCACCGATAGACCCGACATCCCTGCCCGGAACACCCATCCCAACGGATGTTTGATCGGCGTGAAAAGGCACAGGACGATACAGCTCACACCAAGGTGGCCCAGCAAGATCGGATTGATGTTCTCGGTCGAAGCGCGACCCTGGACCATCGCCGAATAGCCTCGGGCCAGGACCAAGCCCGCCATGGCCGCGACGACGGTAGCGGCACACACCACCCACAAGGCTTTCTGACGAGATTCTTGGGCTTCGGGATCTGAGGTCGGAATCGCAGCAAACGCCCAGACGGGGAACACCACGGATCCAAAAAAGACCAGAACGACGCGAACCGGGTCCGCCTGCAACGGAAAGATCGACCCTACGGCATACTCGCGCACCATGCGGACGCTCATCGCCGCCATGAACAGTGCGAGCAACCACCAGAAGTCGGTGCGAGCCAGCCGCATCCGCCCACTCCAAACGGACGCGATCACCGTCAAAGCCAGCAGAGCGACGACACCGCGGTGGGCGATGCCTCCCAGCGACCCGGCCGACGGGGCGACAATGGCCGCAGTTCCCGCCCAGATCGGATAGCCGAACAGGCCGAGTCCGATCAGCCAAGGGGCGGTCCGAGTCACGAGGACGAGGATACCTGCCGGAACCGGTCCAACCCGAAATCAACCTCTTACGAGGACGTCGGATGCCCCCGCCCTCAGCGGCCCAAACGCGTTTCCAGCCGAGACCGGATCTCCACGCCGACCCAGCGCGAGCCCTTCAGGGTCAAGTGTCCGAAGTCGTATTGCACGGGAGTTTCGCCCAGCATCTGCACACACCCAGGTCCCCCGCCACACACGATCTCGTAGAGCGAGACGTAGACGGCCCCGGCTCCCTCGCAGATCGACTTCATCTGCCGATCCAGCGGCAGTCGATCCGGCTTCTGGAATGCCTCCCCCACCTTCTCGCCACGACCCCAGGCCCGGATCATCAGTTTCGGCAGGTCGCCTTCGTACTCGTTCATCGGGCCAAGCACAACCACGCGGTCGGCGAACCGGCGAACGTAACGAATCGTCGAGGGCAGCCCGGCCAAGTCTGGCTGTTGCCACCTGCCGGCCAAGAACACCGTCTCGTACCGGCGGTTCGGCAGATGAACATCGAAGATGAAACGATAGAGTTCCCGACATGGAGTTCCCGCCCCACGGTGTTCGAGCAGCGGTCGATGTCCGACCGCAGTCGCCTGACCAACGGCACGTTCAGGATAAGCCTCGGAAAGGCCGCGCCACAAATGCCCCCCATAGCTGTCGCCGACCACCAGAAAGGGATCGGCCTCCGCCAGGTCGGGGAGGCACTGCGACGCATCGTAGTCAGAATACACGTTCCTGGGCGCTAGTTGGCATACTCCCTCGCGAAACAAGAACTTGATCTCGGCCGACCTGTTGTAGTCGAGGTAAGGACTGAGCGATGCGAATTCAGCGGGCACCCGGCTCACGTTCTTGTGGCTTCTTCTCAGCACATAGCCGGATGCCGTCAACCCGACAAGGCAGGAGATTCCGGCGAACACGATGGGCAGCGCGCCCCGCCGACGGAACGGCTCGCTCCGAAACGGCCTCTCCACCCCAAAATACGATGCAACCGAAAGGACAAAGACCAATCCGAATCGCGCCCATCAGCACGAGAGCAGGCAGACGGTCTCCGTAGTGCAGCCTTGCGAAAACGAGGACCGGCCAATGCCATAGATAGAGTGAGTACGAAACGAGCCCGATGAACACGATGGGACGCCAAGACAACACTCGGCCCACGATGGTCCGTTCAGCAAAGCCGATCAACAGGGCAGTACCCAAGCAAGTGGGAAGAGATTTCGGCCAGAGACTCCCGACCGACTCCGCAGTCGCCTGGGCCATGGGAACTAGGAGCAGGACGACCCCTGCGACCGAACAAGCCGTCGAGACCGCCCGCGACGCGGTCGAATCGCGACAAGTCGCCAGCACGCATCCGATGCCAAGTTCCCACGCCCTGGCGGGCAGGAGATAGAAGGCCGCCGTGGGCCATCGCTGATCCATGAACCAGCAGGCGGCAAGGGAGAGCAGGGTAAGAACGAGAACCGGACTCCTGAGCCTCCCTCGAAAGACGGTGTGGAATAGCCACAGCAACACGGGGTACAGGAGGTAGAACTGCTCCTCGATCGCGAGCGACCATGTGTGGAGGAGGGGCATATGCCAAGCTGCCCGGCCAAAATAGTCGATGGAGTGCCAGAAGTAGATGTTGGAAATCGACAGCGACGCATTGATCAAGCTTCGCGAGTAGTCCAGCAGCTCACCGGGAAGAAGCAGTGCCATTGCCGCAAGGGTCGTAGCGACGAGGACGACGGCCAGTGCGGGAACGATCCGAAGGATGCGCCTCTTGTAGAACTCCCACAAGGAGAACGAAGAAGCAGCGAAGTCCTTCAGCAGGATGCGCGTGATGAGAAAGCCCGACACCACGAAAAAGACATCGACGCCCAAGAACCCGCCGGGCAGCCAGGATGCACCGGCATGGTAGCTCAACACCGACAAGATGGCGACGGCACGGAGCCCATCGATGTGGGGTCGATAGGTCGGCGAGTCGGATCGCATGGGAGTCACAGAAGTCGCGGGTGAAAGCCGTCTTACCCCACCGGACCGGGAGCATGTCCGGCGGATCGGGTATGGATACGCTCTTGGAACCCATCGCTTGGACCGCCGCCGCCCTCAGCTCGATCTACTTCGGCGCCATCTGGTTGGTGGTGCGCGTCGGGTTGCGACCGCCACGCATGCCGCTCTTCCTCACCCCAGCCGCTCTGGATTGCCCTCAGGAGGACATCGCGTTCCATACCGCCGACGGATTGACGCTTCGCGGTTGGTGGCTCCCCGCGGATGTGCCGAAGGGCTGCGTGGTGATCGCCCACGGCTACCTGATGAACCGTTGCGAGTTGTCCATCGTGGGCTCCAAGCTGCGCCAAGCGGGATGGGACGTTTTGATGTTCGACCTCCGCGCCCATGGGGAAAGCCAAGGGCAGCGTTGCGGCATGGGGTGGCACGAAGCGCGCGACGTGGAGGCTGCGGCGAACTTGGCGCGTTCGCGTTCTGGCGATCGGCCTGTGGTCCTGTTGGGCAGCAGCATGGGCGGCGCGGCATCGGCGCTGGCACTGTCCAAGGCCCCGGGATTGGCCCAAGGAATGGTGATGGACAGCGTGTACTCCCAGCTTCCCGATGCAGCCATGGGGATCTTGCGCGTGTTCGTGGGCCGCTGGGCACCGAAGGCGTTCGCGCCGGGAATCGTGCTCGCGTGGCCGATGCTGGGGTTCAAGCCGTGGAAGGTCGACCTTGCCGACCACTTGCCGCGCGTCGATTGTCCCGTGCTGATGCTCCACGGCTCACGGGATGGCCTCATTCCGCCCGACCGCGCACGCCGGAACTTCGAAGCCCTGCCTCACCCGCAGGGGCCGATCTGGTTCGAACGGGCTGGCCACTGCGAAGGGCGAATGCTCGAACCGAAGCGGTACGTCGAGGTGGTGTTGGCGTTCTGCAACAGCGTCGCAGGTTCGGGGCGCTCACTTGAGCGTGACCAACACCCCGGCCACGATCAATAGGCACCCGACCGCCAGCCGCAGGTCCAGCTTCTCCTTGAGCACGACGATGCCCAAGACTACGGCAATCACAAAGCTGAGCTTGTCGATCGGTGCGACACGCGCCACGTCGCCACAGCCGACAGACCCAAGAACACCCAGTGCGACCGAGTCAATCCTCCGACCTTCGCCTCCCCCGTCGAGAGTGCAAGAAGCAGCGAGAAGACCAACACGAACGCCACGCGAACCAGCAATGCCGTATTCGCCGGCACGTCCTTGACACCGAGTTTGGCGAGAATCGCCGTGGCTCCCGCGAAGAGCGCCGAAAGCAGAGCCCAACCGTTGGCGGACATGATCAGACGTTACCGCGATCCCGCCGATGACGTGCCGGATAGAACGGGATATGCAAGAATGGTGGCGGAGTCGGCCAGACGGCGGCCTCGGCGCAAGCCGGGGAGGAAAGTCCGGACTTCACAGGGCGCGGCGCCCCGGGCAATCGGGGGCGAGGCGACTCGACGGAAAGTGCCACAGAAACAAACCGCCCCGACTCGTCGGGGTAAGGGTGAAATGGTGAGGTAAGAGCTCACCGGCGTCCCGGGCAACCGGACGGCCGGGCAAACCCCGCCGGAAGCAAGGCCAAATAGGGAGGGGCTGACGCGGCCCGCCGACCCTCCGGGTTGGCCGCATAGACAAATCGCCGTCCAAGACAGAATCCGGCTTATCGGCCGACTCCACCTCCAAAACCCTGTAGGATTGCCGGGTTTCCGCCGATACCTGCCTTGGCGGAACTCGGAAACGAGCGCCGCCACCAACAGGAAAACCGAGAAGCATGGCCCGAATGCGCTCCACGTCCCAAGCCGTCTCCATCAGCGTCGCCAGTACGATCACCGGCGTCGAAGTCCATACCCTGCGCTATTGGGAAAAGGAGTTCGACGCGTTCTTGAACCCCGAGCGAACCCGCGGCGGCCAACGGCGCTACCGGCCCGAAGACATCCAGACCGTCTTCGCCATCAAACAGCTTCTCCGCGACGAGATGTTCTCCATCGCCGGGGCGCGCAAGCATCTGGAGCGCACCCACCGGCACGCCGCGTGACCCCCATGTCCCCCCAATCCCAACTGGCTCTCGAGCAGTTCCGCGACGGTCGCTATCAGGAAGCCGAACGCACCGCCCTCCAATGCCCTCCGGACGAACCCGGTCGTTGCGTCGCGCTGGGCATGGTCTACCTGCACACGCAGCGTGAAGCCGAAGCCCTCAGCTGTTTGGAGTCCGCGCCGGACGCCACGGTCGCAGCCTTGCTGGGCGAGCACCTCGCCGCCCGCCAAGCGATGGCCGCCAAGCTGAACCGTAAAGACCCCGAAGGCGAACGCATGACCGCCAGGTTCCAGTCGCTGGGCTACGCATTGCCTAAGCAAGGCGTCCGCCTGAGCGCATGCCTCATCGTCAAGGACGAAGCCGCCACGATCGACGCGTGCCTCAAGAGCCTGAGGGATGTCGTCGACGAGATCGTGGTGGTGGACACCGGCTCCACGGACGACACGATCGCTCGGGCCAAGAAGCACGGTGCGAAGGTCTACCATGCCGAGTGGACCGACGACTTCGCCGCGGCGCGCAACGTCTCCCTGCAGCACGCTTCCGGCGATTGGGCGCTGTGGATCGACGCGGACGAAACGCTCGACCCTTCGAGCGCCGACGCCATCCGCGAAGCCCTGATGCGGCCCCAGTTCGGCGGCTTCTTCGTGCGCATCGTGAACTATCTGGCCGACACGGGTCAAGCCGCACAATACGTCCACCGACCGATCCGTCTGTTTCGGCTGGCCGAGGGCGTGAAGTTCGTGGGCCGCATCCACGAGCAGGTTTCGCCGTCGATTCAGGCCACGGGAAGACCATGCGCCAACCTCGACGGCGTGGTGCTGCACCACTCGGGCTATCGCCCACAGGCGATGCGCGACAAGAACAAACTCGAGCGCACGATCTCGATGCTCGAGCGCGAGGTGGCCGAGCGGCCCGAGGACGGTTTCCAGTGGTTCAACCTGGCCAACGTGCTGAGCGTCGCTGGCCGGTATGCGGACGCCGAACACGCTGCGGTCCAAGCCAGCCGAAACTTTCCGCCCAAGGCTTCGTTTGTCGCGCCGGTCTACCACCTGATGGCGGTCAGCCGCATCGAGTTGGGCCGCCCGCAAGATGCCCTCGCGGCGTGCGACGAGGTGGAGCGATTGGGCCTGCACAACATCGTCAACCAGTTCAACCGTGCCCATGCTCTGATGCGGCTGCGAAGGCTCGATGAAGCGCTTGAAGCCGTCCGCGCGTGCGACGGCATGGAGTGGAACCCCGACATCCCCGGCGACTACGGCATAGTCACCCACAAGAAGCACGTTCTGGAAGGGCAAATTCTCGCGCAATCGGGTCGTTTGGACGAGGCGCTTGTCGCATTCGACGCTGCATTGGCCGTGGATCCGGATTACGACGTAGTGCTGTACTCCAAGGCGGCCACACTGGAACAGAAAGGCGACAAGGAACAGGCCAAGGCCGCCTATGAACGAGTGGTTGGCAGCGAAGCCCTCGACCTGCCCGCGCGCAAGGGCGCGATGCGCATGCAACTCGCCTTAGGCGAATACGAACACGCCATCGCGATGGGCCGAGAGACTTGGGTGCGTTACATGGACGAGGACGCCTGGCTCCTTTGGGCGGGCGCCGCGGAACAGGCCAACAACCCCGTCGCCCTCGATGTGTGCTATCAGGCCTACGCGCAAGCCAACACGCCTACTCCGCAGATGTGGATCAATTGGGGACGCGTCCAAGAAGCCTTGGACAAACCTCAAAGCGCGTACGACTGCTATGCCGAAGCCATGAAGGCCGCACCACACGATCCGAACGCGTGCTTCAACGCGGCCGACCTGCTATACCGGTTGGGCTTGCACCACGAGGCCGCCGTTCTCTATCAAAACGGCCTGCAACTGGATTCGATGAAACCCGAAGGCTGGTTCTGCTTGGGCAACTGTCTGGCGCAGCTCGGCTTGGCCGATGGGGCTCGGCTGGCCTATGGCAAGACGCTCGAGCTCGACCCGCAACACGCTGGGGCGCAGCACAACCTGTCGCTGTTCGACGCGAGCCAACCCAAGGCTGCCTAGCTGAGAGCCGCAGCCAGCGTGCTCCCAGCGATCGCAGAATAGTCAAAAAAACCGATCTGGGCATTGACATGACCCTCATAATCGTGATATCGTTCATGCATTGTGAGACTCAAGCTGGAAGCCGTTGTCGTCTTCGGTGGGGTTTTGGCGAGCTTTGCGCTGGCGATTCCACCAAGTCCTTGTGTGCCGCCAAATCTATGTCCGGAGTGAGTGTGGTCCCAGAATGGACAAGGTTGCGGGCCGACCTCAGTCATCGAAACGGTGAACACCAACCAGAATGTGAACCTGAAGTACTGCACGAAGCGCAACCCAGAGTTCCACGGGTGTCCGGTTCCCGTAGGCCAATGCAACGAAGAAGAGTGGTGGTACTACACCAAGGCTGAGATTCGATGCGTGAACCAAACCACGGGCGCGTATACCGTGGTTGGAACGTGTGCTTGGGCCGTGTTGAGTAGAACGAAGTCCGGCCACATGTGTCCGGCGTGCTTGGAACCCGTGGAGTAAATGGATGCGCAGAACGGTCATAATACGCGGGTGGACTTTGGTCGAGGTTCTTGGTGTCGCCATGATCTTGGCTGTCTTGGCGGGCATCGTTGCGCTCGTCGCTGGGCCCCGCATGAAGCGGTCGGCAACCGTCGCCGAGGCTGGCAACCACCTTCGCCAGCTTTCGTTCGCGCTCAACCTCTACATGAACGAGCACGACGGATTGCCGCCGAGGACGATCGAGCCGTTGCTGAGCGGCCTCCCGGCTCGGGACCCGCTTGGAGGTTCGTGGCTCTACTCCTGGGTTCGGTTCACTCCCGACCGTGAAGGAATTGACTTCGCCGACTATGGCTTCGAAATCGGCAAAGACGCTGTCTTTCGCTGCTCCCGAGTCCACAACCATCGAGGCAAGGTCGAAACCCTGGTAATGCGCGTTGACGGACATCCGCCGATCGTGCAACATGTGCCCATCCTGGATGCGGGCCAGAAACTTGGCCTGCTTGGGTCTCGTTTGGATGGCAGTGTCGGCTGGTTCCCCTCGCCTCCCAATTGGGAACTGGCCCTGCCCCAAGGCCAAGACGACCCGAACAATCCCGGACGGCGCTGATGATTGCGACCTGGCGTTGGCGGGGCGTTGGCATCTTTGCGATGCTGGCAAGTGCCTTGTGGCTCGCAGTCGGGAACTGCTCCGAGTGCGCAAGGCATGGATCGCTCGCAGTTGGACTGGCATGGGCGGGATTCGCATATGCGTTGCTAATTTCGTTCACGATCGCAAAGTGGGCACCGGGTTGGATTCAATCTGTCGCTTGGGTGGCGGGCTTAGGTGCCAGCGTGGTTGGCCTTTGGATGATCAGCTTGCTGACCACCCGCTCCGGACCCTGCCCGTGGTGCCTGACGTTTTGGGCAGGCCATTACGGGTGGGTACTGCATCAAGATGCCTGGAACAAGCGACAAAGAGTTCTGTTCGTTGCCGCAATGGCAGCTTCCCTATTGGGCCTCACTGCCGTCCGGATCGATCGAGACGCTGCCTTGGAAGTCGAGACGTTTGCTTTGGCGTACCTGCCTGCGTCCTCACCTGCGCCCCAGTGGATCGCGCCAGGCCGATCCATCCATCCGGACATCGTCTTGGACGATGGAGAAACCGCACTCATTGTTTGGACCGAATGCGCCCCGTGCGGCAGGGCGGCTGCGAAGTCGGGCCTCGCCGCATTCGAGCGGGCGTATCCGAAACGAAAGGTGTGGACTTGGCCCGGAGGCGTTGCGACTCTGCCCCAATCCCTCGGCACGGACTACCTGATACCGCCCTTGACGTTCTTCGACGACTTCGGGATGAGGCCCGACGACCCTCCAGCGTTCGTCGTTTTGCGGGGTCACAAAGTCGAACGAATCGGCAGACTCGCCGACTTCCGGCAGTAGCTCGGCCCGACTTCGGGCGACGTCAGCCGCCCAGCGGCAAGGTATCTTCGGGGGCGTGAACGTGCTCCCGATCCTGCTCGCCGTCGCCATGGCCGCGCCCCAAAGCACGACCTACGTCCCCGCTCAAACCAAGGTCGCCCTGCTGCCGACGGTCAACACGTCGTCCGAGAAGTGGCAGGAACTGAAGGATCAGCAGTGCCAGCGCGGCGATGGCACGCTCAGGACGCTGTTCGAATCGTACGGTTTCCACGTGCTTTCGGCGGCTGCGGTCAAGACCTATCTCGACAAGGAGTCCATTGATCTGACCGACGAGGAGAACTGGAACCGCCGCACCCTGGCCGACATCGGCAAGGGCCTCGGCGTGCGCCTGATCGCCTTCGCGCCCGTGATCGACACGCTCCAGAAGAAGGACGAGAAGCTGTTCGTGACCAGCCAGGTCGGCATCGCCAAGCTCCGCGTGTGGCTGCTCGATACCGAAACCGGCACGGCTCACCTCACGGGCAAGCCGCTCGAGGGCAAGTCGCAGAACGACTTTGGCGGCAAGGGCAGCGACCGGCAAATCCGGGCCGTGGACCTTGCCTTGGAGGCTGCGCTCAAGGAGTTCTTCAAGCCCTACAAGAAGGTCAAGACCGCCGCGAGGTAGACTGGACGGACTATGGCGCGGCGCAAGCCGGAGGAATGGATCTGGCAGGTCGGCACCGAGCTGCAGCGGCTCGGCCACGAGATGATTCGCATGGGCCCGACTCTGGCGCGGAAGCTTTGGGAACCCCGGATCGACGTTCTTGAATCCGCACACGGCTTCCACATCCGGTGCGAGGTGGCTGGGGTCCGTGGCGACGACATCTCGGTGACCTTCAATGCCGAGCAACAAGTGATGACGATTCGAGGCCACCGGCGCGAGGAAGACCCCGATACCGGAGACCAGGTCGCTTGTCACCAACTTGAAATCTTCTACGGCGAGTTCGAGCGAGACGTGCCTCTGCCGCTCGACTACCTTGAACTCGCCGAAACGCGAGCCCAGTACCGCAACGGCGTTCTCACCATCTGCGTACCGAAGAAGGTTGGAATCTCTCGGAAGCGCGCGGTTGCAGTGCGCGGTGCGTAGACACACACACGTTTGCTCAGGACGATCGGCCCATGCAGGAGGTTGGCTCCATGCGTCGAAACGTCATCATGAACGAAGCAACATATCCCCATGTCCGATGTCAAGCCCCTTACCCTAGACGAACTCGACGACCTCGAACTCGAGGTGGAGTCAACGGGCGGGGAGGCGTCGGACGAGGGACGCAAGCCCGAAGTCCCGAACGAACTCAACATCCTCCCTCTCCGGGATTCGGTGATCTACCCGATGCTCATCGCGCCGCTCAGCGTTGGGCGAGAGTCGGGAGTGCAACTCATCGACGAGTCGGTCGTGGGCAACAATCGCGTCATCGGCGTGGTCGCCCAGCGTGCACCACAGATCGACAGACCTGACTTCGACGACGTGTTCGACCACGGTTGCGCCGTGATCGTGCGAACGTTGGTCAAGCTCCCGGACGGGGTTCGATTGATCGTTCAGGGCGTGTCCCGCTTCCGCATCGTGGAGCGGTTGCAGGAGCACCCCTACCTGCGCGCAAAGGTCGAAGTGCTCGAAGAGCCCGACACACCCGAGGACAAGAGCGAGGAAATCGAGGCCCTGCGCCGCTCGATCTCGTCCCTGTTCGAACAGGCCATCCGCCTCTCGCCCACGCTGCCCGAAGAGTTGCGCAGCCTGACGCAAACCGTCCAAGAAACGAACGTCATGGCCGACCTCGTCGCGGCGCACATGACACTGACCGTCGAAGAAAAGCAAGCGATCCTCGAAGAAGTCAATCTCGAAAAGCGCCTTCGCAAACTGCTGGAGTTCCTCAGCAAGGAAGTCCGCGTACTCGAACTCACGTCGAAGGTTCAAAGCGAAGTCAACACCGAGCTCAGCAAGAGCCAGCGAGACTACTACCTGCGCGAACAACTGCGAGCCATCCAGCGCGAGCTCGGCGAAACCGACGACCGCGCGGAAGATCTGGAAGAACTCCAGGAGAAGATCGATGCCGCCCAAATGCCCGAGGAGGCGCTGAAGGAAGTCCACCGCGAGTTCGAGCGGCTAAAGCGAATGTCGCCCGGCGCGCCGGAATACACAGTCGCGCGCACCTACGTGGACTGGATGGTCAGCATCCCTTGGTCGAAGTTCACCGAAGACATTCTCGAGTTGTCCCGGGTCAAAGACGTTCTGGACGCCGACCACTACGGCCTGGAGAAAATCAAAGACCGCATCCTCGAGTTCTTGGCCGTTCGCAAAGTCAAGACCGACGGCAAGATCCGCCAGCCCATCCTGTGCTTCTCGGGCCCTCCGGGAGTCGGCAAAACATCGCTGGGCCGGTCGATCGCCCATGCCATGGGCCGCAAATTCATCCGTATCTCCCTCGGCGGAATGCGGGACGAAGCCGAAATCCGCGGTCACCGTAGAACGTACATCGGGGCTCTCCCGGGCCAGATCGTTCAGGGTCTGCGAAGGTGCGAGAGCCGCAACCCTGTCTTCATGCTCGACGAAATCGACAAGCTGGGCAACGACTTCCGTGGCGACCCCTCGTCTGCTCTGCTCGAAGTGCTCGACCCCGAACAGAACAGCGCCTTCCGAGACCACTACATCGACGCGCCGCTCGATCTGAGCAATGTCTTCTTCATCACGACGGCCAACCGCCTGGACACCATCCCGCCGCCACTGCGCGACCGCATGGAGATCATCGAGCTCGGCGGCTACACCGAGGAGGAGAAGACCCAGATCGCCATCCGACACCTGATTCCAAAACAGATTGCCGAGCACGGGTTGAAGAAGTCCCAGATCGCGTTCAAAGAAGACGCGATCCACGCCTTGGTGCGTTTCTACACTCGCGAGGCGGGCGTTCGGAACTTGGAGCGCGAGATCGCCAGCGTGGTCCGCAAGGTGACCAGGCAAGTCGCCGAGGGACGAACGTCGAAGCTGACCGTGACCAAGAAGTTCCTCGAAACCGCCTTGGGTGCGCCGCGCCATCAGTACGAGGAAGTGCTTGAGCGCGATATGAAGCCGGGCACGTCCGTCGGCCTGGTGTGGACCCCCGTGGGCGGCGACATCGTGTTCATCGAGACCGCCCTGCTTCCCGGCTCGAAGGGGCTGATCCTGACCGGCCAACTGGGCGACGTGATGAAGGAGTCGGCCATGGCCGCGCTCTCCTACCTGCGCAGCAGAGCCGCCAAGTTGGGCGTGGACCCGAAGGTCTTCGTGGACAACGAACTCCATATCCACGTGCCCGCCGGCGCCGTGCCGAAAGACGGGCCGAGCGCGGGCATCACGATCATGGTGGCTCTCGCCTCCTTGCTTACGGGTCGGGCCGTGGCGCCGCGGCTGGCAATGACCGGCGAGATGACCTTGCAAGGCCAAGTGTTGCCCGTCGGAGGCATCAAGGAGAAGGTGCTGGCCGCTCACCGTGCGGGCGTGACCACGCTGCTCCTCCCCGATCGCAACCAGAAGGACTTTCTTGAGGACGTGCCCAAGGAAGTGCGCGACCAACTGACGGTGCACTTCGTCAAGGACGCCGATCAGGTGCTGCGGTTGGCTCTGCCGAAGGGCTAGAGCCCGAGCAACACGCGCAGCCGATCTTCAAGCAGGCCCATCGTCGTGCCGGAGAGAGTGCCAACGTACCGGCCGAGCCGCATCACAGAAACCGACCGAACATCTTCTGGCTTCGCAAAACTGACTACTGAAAGACCTCCGTCAGGCGGCTCGATCCGAACATTGAGGGGCATGCGGCGGTCGCTCTTGGTCAATGGAACCACAACAACCCGGCGCATTGGACCGCTGTTGAACTCGTCAACTGAAACGACGATCGCCGGCCGGAACCCGGCCTGCTCGTGACCAATGACCGGATCGAGAGTCACGTACCACACTTGCCCTCGTTCGGGCAGGCTCACGGAGACTCGTCCTCATCGAGCCCGTCCATCAGGGTGGCTTCCCAAGCTCTCATCTCTTCTAGCTCGTCCTCTCGGTTCGTCAGGTCGGCGTAGGCTTGATTGCTCTGCTCGATCAGGACCTTGCGGCGGAACTGCTCCACGGCCTCTCCGACGATGTCGGTAATAGGGCGTCCCAAGGTGTCTGCCAGAAACCGAAGGCTACGTCCGGCCTCCGGACTGACGCGGACTTGCGTGGGCGCTTTGACGGCCTTTTCCATACTGAATTGTGACGCTGGCGTCGCTTGTTTTGTCACCACAGTTGCTGACGTGGCGAAACGGCGGCTTTGGCCCGACACGGTCCTGCTCTCAAGCGACGCCACTGGCGCACACTGTCGAGTACACTCGCCGTAGCATCTCATGCCGACCCTCGACGACTACGCGCCGTTTGCCCCGTTCACCCTTGACGAACTGGTCACGGCCGCCAACCGCTTGCTGGCCGGGTCCGCGACCGAAGAGATTCGGGAGCGCACGGTGCGCTACTACATCGCTGAAAGACTGTTGCCCCCGCCCATCTCCGGTGGCAAGAACGCTCGGTACGGTCTCGAGCACCTGCGCAGGCTTGTCGCAATCCGAACCTGGCTCGGCGAGGGAATCGGTTTGGCGGAGGCCAAGGCACGCTTGGGCGTCGCCCAAGATGCCGCGTTTCGAGGCTTGGCGGCCCCACACCTGGGAGATCAGGCGACTGTGGTCCACAGGATCCGCCTCACCGACCGGAGCACTCTGGAGATCGATGGAGATCGGATTCAGGCGTCAGACCTAGACCAGGCGATTGAAGCCCTCCGGGATCTTCGTCGCAATTTTCGCGACAGCCATTGACACTGTCTACTACTGGTGTATACTGTCGCATCATGAGTGTTGCGATCACCCGACTCCCGAACCTCGACGTCAACGCGACCGCCCACGAAGACCCCGCCCAGCGGCTTCTTCTGTTGCGCTTCACCGCTGCACAAGCACCCGACACGTGGCGCGAAAAGCCCATGAAGGTCGCCCTCGTCATCGATCGCAGCGGCTCGATGGATGGCGAGAAGATCGAGATTGCCCGCGCCGCGGCGGGCCGATTCATCCGCTCACTCGGACCCGACGACCTCGTCTCGTTGGTCGCATACGACAGCCATGTGGACTCCCTCGCCCCGCTCGCTCCTCCTTCCGAGGCGGTTGCACTCCTCGCCGAGCGCATCCACGCTCGAGGTTCGACCGATCTCTACGCGGGTTGGCTCGCCGGCGCCAAGTCCGTCGGGCGAGGCGGTCGAGTCATCCTCCTCTCCGATGGCCAAGCGAACCAGGGCCGATTCCAAGACGCTGGGAGCCTGATGCAACAGGCGGCCCGCTCCTACCAAGAGTTCGGCGTGACCACGAGCACGATCGGCGTCGGTGCGGACTACGACGAGGGCATCATGGCCGGCATGGCGAAAGCCGGAGCCGGGGCCCACTACTTCGCCCGTGATGCGGGCGCGATCATGGAGGCCTTCAGTCAGGAGCGCTACTCGGCGGGTGCCGTCTTGCTTGAGCGAGCGACCGTCCTCATCAACGGTCGGCTGGAGCAACTTGGCCACTTCTGGTCAGGCGAAGTCAAGACACGCGTCTTCCCCCTCGGCGGATTGGATGGGTTGAGCGTCTCCGCGCGATACACCGACAACCTGACGGGCACTCGCACCACCTACGCGGTCCACGTGCCCATCACGTTCGGGTACAGCGAAGAGGTTCGCCTCGAGGCGCTCCTCCAGCGAGCCGCCGACACCGAGGAGGCCATGCTTTCGGTCCGCGATCCCCGCTCGGCTGCGGCAGGCCGGGAACGACTGAGGGATGTGGTCCTCGAGTTGCTGAACCACCCCAGCAGCGACGAACCCCACGTCGCCGCCGTGATTCAGCGGCTCCGCGCGTCGATCGAGCGGCTTGCCGAACTCGAGC
>JBDHZD010000007.1:0-64252 GCA_039811705.1 Fimbriimonadaceae bacterium
CGAACCAAATCCAGCACGCGTTCCGGCGTCGCCTCCGATTGGGGCAGCAGCGTGGCGATACCGAGCGCCTCGAACTCGCGCGCGTTCTCGGTCTGGTGGTCGTCCATGGCGATCGGCAATGGGATCAGGATGCTGGGGAGTCCAAACCAAGCGATTTCGGTCATCGTGCTGGCCCCCGCCCGTCCCAGGACGACCGCCGCGGATGCAAGGGCTTGCCCCATCTGATCGACATTGAGATAGGGTTCGACGCGATAACCCGCTCTGGCCCTAGCCGCAATTGCGGCATCGAAGTTCGCCGGGCCAGTGGCATGAATCCAAGGGTGGGGCGCGTCGGCGTCTGCCGCTTTTTCGGCGACTGCGTTGACGGCTTGCGCCCCTTGCGAGCCGCCGACGACGACCACATGGGTGCGCCGGCGCGCCCCCACGGCCGCAGCAAGCAGTTCCTTTCGCACGGGCAGCCCGACACGGACCGCTGTCGCTCCAAACACGCGAAGGGAGCGATGGAACGTGACACCGACCGCCGCAGCGTACTTGGCGAAGATGCGGTTCGACCGACCTGGAATCGAGTTTTGCTCGTGGATGACCAACGGGACGCCAAGCTTGCGCGCCGCGTACATGATCGGCGCCGCCGAATAGCCCCCGGTGGAGAACACGACGTCCGGACGATGGGCCGCCATCGCTTGCCGTGCCGTCGCAGACGCCTTCATCAGGCCGATGGCCGATTTCCAGCCTCGCAACGTCTTCAGACTCCAGAGGGGCTGCGCGGGGAATCCCTGAAAGGCGACTCCAGCGACTCGAGACGCTTCGCCTTCTTGTCCACGCAGGGACCCGAAGTAGGCGACGTCCATGCCTCGGCTTCGCGCTTCGATGGCGACCTCCATCGCAGGAAAAACGTGACCGCCCGTTCCCCCACCCGTTACGACCAGCTTCACCGCGCCAGGGCTCCGGCGGGGTGTCTCGATGACGTCTTGGATGCCTGAACCGCCTTTGGAGCAACTGGCTGGCGCAAAGTTCCCAGAGCAATGCCGATGCCCATCCAAAGTGCAAGCACGCTCGATCCGCCCGCGCTGAAGAAGGGAAGGGGGACGCCGATTGCAGGGATCGCGCCGGTTGCCATCAGGATGTTCACCGACGATTGGATGGCGATCCAAGCGGCCATTCCCGTGCAGAACATCGTGCCGTACGACTCCGGGGCGTGGCGAGCCACCTTGAGGCATCTCCAAGCAAGAGCGGCCAGCACACCGATCGTGACCAGTCCGCCGAGCAGGCCGACCTCCTCGCCCACAGTTCCGAACACAAAGTCGTTGGTGGCCGCCGGCAGAATGTGCTTCAGCCGACCGTCTCCAAGACCGACTCCGAACAAGCCGCCCTGAGCCAGTGCGAGTTCGGATTGTGTCGTCTGGTATCCAATGTCGCTGACGTTGTGGTCGGCCCAGCGGTCGTAATGCCTCGCAAACCGTTGCCAACGGTAATCCTCCATCCGAACCGCTGCAAAGGCACCGACCAACAGCACGGCGGTGAGGGCGGCCAAACTCGTCAGCCGGACATTGCCCACAAACATCATGGCCAGCACGATGGCGACCATGATCGAACCCGTACCAAGGTCTTCGACCGCGACCCAGCCCGCCAAGCCCAGTGCGAAGATGAAGGGAACGAACCGTTTGACGCTTGGCGCGAAGACGTGGTCGAGGTAGCGTAGCGTTCCACCGAGACGCCCTGTCGGGCGAAACTCGGGACGTCGGGCGAGCACACTCGACAGATACGCGATGAGGCCGACTTTGGCGAACTCGGAGGGCTGGAATCGGACGCCCTGAATCTCGATCCAGGCCTTCGCGCTGTTCTGCTCGACGCCGAATAGGATGACCAGCACGACGGCACTGAAGAAGGCAAGCCCATAGGCCAACCATCCGAGGCGCGACCAAACGTGGGGACCGACCCGCGAGAGCAACCACGCCAACCCCATCCCGAGTCCCACGCAGGCCAAATGCACTTGCACACCTCGTGCGAACGCCCCCTCGCCTCGCGCGATCGATGCGGCATAGGAACTGTCCACAACGATCAGGGTGCCCAAAAAGCACGCAAAAAAGGCCCAGCCGGCGAGATTGATGTCTGGGAAACCATTTCGTGGATTCATAGCGCACCTTCCTCTGGAGTTGGTGTCTCTCCCTCCCCAAGGCTGGGGAAAGGCGGGGAGGGGTTGACCATCGCGGATCCAGGGGCTCCAGCCAAACCACCCGTTGATGCCCGTCCGGTCGCAGGAGGGGGCGGGAAAGTGAAGAGTCCATGGATCATGGTAGACCTCCCATGTCTTTGACAGCCAGAGCCAACGCCGCGGTCGCCAAGAGGACCTGGACAAGCGCGAAGGTCCACACCACCCGGCTCTCTGGCCATCCCTTCTTTTCGAAGGCGTGATGGATCGGCGCCATGGGGAACAGCCGCTTGCGGGTCAGCTTGAACCAGCCCACCTGCATCGGTACGGGCACCAACTCGATCACCATGAGCAGACTCAGCACCAGGAGGGGAAGTGTTGGGCGACCCAACTCGAGTCTGCCGATGTGCGTCTCGGCGAACCAGCCGACGGTCAGAAAGCCCATCAAAGCCCCGATCGGCATCGAACCCGTGTCTCCCATGAACACCCGTGCCGGTGGCGCGTTGACGAACAGGAACGCCACCAAACCTCCGGCGACGGCACCGGCGATGTGCACCGGCAACGCAGGAGCGCCTGCCCAATCGATCCACAGGACGCCCAACGCTCCAAAGGCCAAGAAGTGAATCAACCCGATGGACCCCGCCAAGGCATCCAAGCCATCGGCGAAGTTGTACGCGTTGGCGAAGAACAACACCCCGAACCCGGCCAAGATCAGGTTTCTCGGGGTGTTGGGCAATCCCATGAGCGCCGGGGTGCAGGCGGCCAGAGCGACCTGCGCGCCTAGCTTGGGCAGCCAGCCGAGGCCCCTCTTGCCCGTCATCTTGGGCATCACGAAGTCGTCCACAAAGCCAAGGGCTGCGAATCCGCCCAGCCAAGCGAGCAACATCCAGTGCCCTGGAAATGCGAAACCCCACGCGACCAAGCCGATCAAGACGATGAAGCCACCCATCGTGGGGGTGCCCTGCTTCTTCTTGTGGGTTTCTGGCGCGTGTGGGTCGATGGTCTGCCTCGCCCGCCCCGCTCGCAACGCCGCCATCACCAAAGGCGCGCCGACCGCCGAGGCGACGAAAGAGACCCAGAAGGCCACAAGAAGGTCGGAAAGGGTCGTCATTCGTTGTCCTCCACGAGTCGCTCGAGTCCGAGGGCTCGGCTGCCTTTGAGCAGGACGACGTCGCCCGGCAGCGTCCGGTCCAGAAACGCGCGGAGATCGTCCAGATCGTCCGCCAACAAGAACTGCTCGTCGGCCATGCCGCAACGAATGGCCTCGTCGCGAATCGCCCAAGTGCCTTCGCCGAGCAGGGCCACGCGTTCCACGCATGAACCTGCAAGCGCCCGCCCCACCATTCGGTGGCCTTCTTCGGAGGCGTCGCCCAGTTCTTTCATCTCTCCCAGCACGGCCAGACAGCGGGTCGCTTCGGTGAATTCGGCCAGGGCCTCGATGGCGTACACGACGCTTGGCGGGCTGGCGTTGTAGGCGTCGAGGAGGATCGTCGCATGGCCGCGGGCGACGGTCTGCATGCGCAAGGGAGGAATCTGGGAGTACGTCAGCGCGGCGGCGGCCTCATGCATCGAGACCCCCGCCGCAACGCCGACGACAAGTGCGGCTCCCGCGTTTAGGGCGTTGTGACGGCCGACGGTCGGTAGTTCGGCCTCGAATGGTTGTCCATCGAGGACGCCGGCGATCAGGCTTCCACCTCCTGCTTTCCGCTGATAACTCAGAATCCGGCAATCGGCTTCGGTGCTGAACCCGTACGACCGCACAACGCTTGGTGAACCGTGCTTCAAACGTTGGTAGAAGTCGTCTTCGCGCCAAACGACAGAAATACCAGTATGCGGGTCGAGGGCCTTGAGGAGTTCCGATTTGGCTTCAAAAATCCCCTCTCGCGAGCCCACTTTCTCGATGTGTGCGTATCCGATGTTGGTGACCACCCCGATCGTCGGGCGAACGAAGGAAGCGAGGTGCGCGATCTGACCGAAGCCGCGCATCCCCATTTCGGTGACCACGGCCTTGTGGTCGGCGAGTTCGGCCCAGAGGAGGGGAGACGTGTACTCCGAGTTGCGGTTGCCAGGGTTCTTAAGCACAGGCCCAAGAGGCGACAGGGCTGCGGCGATGAACTCCTTCGTCGTGGTCTTGCCCGCACTGCCCGTGACGCCGACCACGGGTCCGTGAAATTCATCCCGGATGCCTCCGGCGAAACGGGCCAACGCGGCCACCAGGTTGTCGACCGCAATGTGGGGTACTGGCAACGGCCTTTCGGCGATCACCCCCACGGCGCCCGAACGAACGACCGCATCGGCGAAGTCGTGGCCATCGACGTTTTCGCCGCGAATGGCGAGGAAGACCTTGCCGGCCTGGTTTTCGCGGCTATCGGTGGTGAAGCCCGAGAACGGGGTCTCGGGTGACATTCCTACGAGAGAGCCGCCCAGGCGCGAAGCCAGTTCGCCCACGGTCCACGGCCTCATCGGCGGGCCTCCAGGCCTCGGCGCACGAGGTCGCGGTCGTCCATCGGGTGTTTGGTGCGTCCGATGATTTGGTAGTTCTCGTGCCCCTTGCCCGCAACGACCACCACGTCGCCGGGTTCGGCCAGTTCGATCGCTTTGGCGACCGCCTCGGCGCGGTCCACGATGCTCAGACTTTGCTTGGCACTCGCCAGACCAGGCACGATGTCGAGGAGGATGGCTTCGGGGTCTTCGGTGCGGGGGTTGTCGCTCGTGGCGACGACGATGTCGGCTCGCTCGGCGGCCGCGCGGCCCATGATGGGGCGCTTGGTGCGGTCGCGGTCGCCGCCGCATCCGAAGACGGCGATGACGCGGCCACTTGTCAGTTCGCGGGTGGCATCGAGGAGTTTGGCTAGGGCGTCTGGCGTATGGGCGTAGTCCACCAGCACGCCGATGCCGTGATCGTTGGGCACCGATTCGAACCGGCCTGGGGCGGGTTGCACTCCGTGCAGGGCGTCCGCGGTTTCGCGGAGGTCGTAGCCCAGGGCGACCAGCGCTCCGGCGGTGCTGAGCAGGTTGTCCACGTTGAACGAGCCCCCGACTGCGGCACGAAACTCGGCGGTATGCCCGTCGAGATCCAGCTCCAACTCGATTGCTTCGACGCCAACGCGGATGGGTGTGCCCACCAAACGGCTGCTGCCCTCGTGAGGGATGCCACGACGTCGGGAGGTTTCTACGGCTCCGGGAGTCCGCGCAGCCCACTCGGCGCCAACCGCGTCGTCCACGTTGAACACAGCCCCTTCGGACAACTCGAACAGCCTTGCCTTGGCCTCCCGGTAGGCGTCCATCGTGCCGTGGAAGTCCAGATGGTCCTGAGTAAGGTTGGTGAAGACGCCCACCTCGAAGCGCAACCCGTCCACGCGGTGTTCGGCCAGCGCATGGCTGCTGACCTCCATCGCGAGGTCTTGCGCACCAGAATCCCGCACTTCGGCCACGAGCCGCATGAGTTCGACCGAGAGAGGCGTGGTATTGGCCAACTCACGTTCGATCTCCGGCGCCCACAGACCCAAGGTCCCGAGATACGCGGCCTTTCGGTCCAGCCGCTCAAGGGCTTGACGGAGCAACCAAGCGGTCGTGGTCTTGCCGTTGGTTCCGGTGACCCCCACAATCCGCAACTCGGAAGCGGGGTCGTCCAGCACAACCTGAGCGGCCTTGGCCGCGGCGAGAGAGAGGCTGGATTCGGCCACGCGTATGAAGGCTAGGCCCGCCGATCGGGCCAACGCGACGCCCTCAGGGGTGCAGACCATTGCCGCGCTCGCTCCGTTCGCGGCGGCTTGCGGAATGAATCGGTGACCGTCGACGGTGTGTCCGGGGTAGCAAACAAACAACGTGCCGGAAGAGACCGTACGCGAGTCGGACGAAATGCCGGCGACCACCGCCGAGCCCTCGGACTCGAGAACGAGATCGCCTAGATGTTCGACCACAAGCTCCAACATCATCCCGTTGGCGCCCCTTGTGTCGAAGCCAACCGTGCAGAGATTGAGGCAGGACGGATGGCGAGCGACCGAATGCACGCCTTCGCGATGTCCACAAACACAGGGCCCGCGACGGAACCACCGTAGTACTGGCCGCCTTTCGGGTTGTCGATCATGACCAGAATGACCGCCTCGGGCTCCTCGGCGGGCACATAGCCCACGAAGTTGGATACATAGCCCGCTGGCCCTCCCTTGCGGATCTTTTGGGCCGTGCCCGTCTTGCCGCCAAGGGCGTAGCCGGGGATCCGGAGGGCCTTGCCGGTGCCGCGTTCGCCGTCGATGACCTTTCTCATGTACGTGAGCATGGTTTCCGCCACCTCGGGTCTCACGGCGCGATTGGCGACGACGGGTTTGAGTTCGCGGTCGCCAAGCGCACTGAGCAACCGCGGCTTCATACGCACTCCATGATTCGCCAGAGAAGCGTAGGCAGAGGCCAACTGAACCGGCGTGAGGTTGATGGCCTGGCCAAAGCCAAGGACGGCGAGTTGATGCTTCTTGTCGAACTCGTCGAAGTTGAAGAGTCCCTTGCGCTCCCCACGCATCTCGGTACCCGCTGCGCTCAGAATGCCTGGTCTGTCGAGAATCTCCAGCCGTTCAAGGAACTTCAGGAAGTCGTCTCGTCCAATCCGCTCGGCCCAGATGGCCGCTGCCACGTTGCAGCTGCGGGCGATGGCGTCCTCCAATGTAACCGTTCCGTGGGCCCGTTGCCCGTTGTGCATGGCGCAGTGAATGGTTCTCGCCTTGTTGATCTGCAGCGAGCCGGTGCAATGGAACGTGTCTCCCGGCTTCACGGCCCCAAGCTCCAAGGCACAGGCGAGCGTCAAGATCTTGAATGTGGATCCGGGTTCAAAGACGGCTTGGTAAGCAGGATTGAAGTCTGTAGCCGGTCGACCGTCGATCGATCCGTTCTGCTCGCTGTTCGGGTCGAAAGTGGGCCACGAGGCGACGGCCATCAGGTCGCCGGTCGCTGGGTCGATCACCACGGCGACGCCTTGATCGGCTTTGTGGGTTTCAACCGCCCGGCGTACGGCATCGGCAGCCGCTTCCTGAATCTGGCTGTGGATCGTTGTGACGACCGTCTGCCCATCGACGCGCGGTGTGCTTTCATCCTTGAGTTTGGTTGGGAGGAACTCGCCGCGCCGGTCCATCGCGCCGATGGTGCGCCCGTCTTGGCCTTGAAGGACTTTCTGCAGGGCATGCTCCAGCCCGTTGTCGGCGAGCAGCTCGACCTTGTCTTTGCCGCTGTCTTTGTCCTTGACGCTTGTCTCCACAACCTTGTCCACCAGGCTTGCCGCTGCAAACCCCATGGGATAAGCCCTTCTGCCTCGCGGAGCAAGCGAGACCCCGTCGGCTCTCCAAGCCATGGCGAGTTTCTGAACCGCCCGCCGCTTGGACTCCGATAGCGAAATGCGCCACTTGGCCGACTTGACATCCGCAAGGGCTAGCTGCAGAAAGTCGGAGGCGGGGATTCCGGTTTCTGCGCTGAGAGCCACAAAGAACGCGCGGCTATTGGGGACCATCGCGCGCTTGATGGTGTTCCCGGATCGGTCCTTGTCGTTTCGGAAGAATGTGATTTGGAACTCGTAGCGGTTCTGGTCTTCGGCCAGTGGCTTGCCGTCCGCCGTAAGGATGGTGCCCCGTCGCGCGTAGTCGTTCACTGGCTGGTCGAGGCGGTGGTTCTTCCTACCCTGTTCCAGCAAGGCCTCTCGACCAAACCACTGGGCGCGCATGGCGGACAAGGCGCACCACCCAAGGAGAAGCGCGAACCCATAGCCCAGAATGTTCAAGCGGGCCATGGACGGCCCACGCTTGACCGGCTTCTTCGGTACCGGCGGCGCCGCCTCGACGGGTCGGCGCGGCTTCGCCACAGGCCGCTCGGTGGTGTAGAGCGTCCGAAACTGCACTTCCCGCTTGGGCGGGCTATGGGGCGCGCGAGCCATGCTCGTTCTCTCCAGACGGATGGGAAGGGGCATTGGCGTCAAGGGCGGCTGTCGTGGCCGTCTGAACCGTCAGGGCCGCCGCTCGTTCGCCCACCTGTTCGATGGTCAGGAACCCTCGCTCTTGGGCCCAGGTCTCGACGCGCTGCGGAGCCGTCAACAGGGCCAGATTGCGCTTGAGAACGACTTCCTGACGGGCAACGCGCTCCGCGCGCTGCTTTGCCTCGATGCCCCGCTGCCGCGTCATTTCGAACAGTACATGTCCCACCAGGGTGCTGAAGACGAACGTGGCGATGGCCACGCACGCGAAGAGCACCGAGAGGTCGAGGACCTCCTTCCAGACTAAGATGAGAGTCCTCGTTTTCGGACGGGTCGATGAACGCAGATGGGGAGTCGATACTGGGATTGCCGCCATGACTATCTTCCTTCGGTGGTTGTCGTGTCGTCTCGCCGGATCGCCCGCAATTTCGCGCTCCGGCTCCTCGGGTTCGAGGAAATCTCTTCTGGTGTCGGGCCGACGGGCTTGGGCGTCAGCACGTGGAAGCCGCGCGCCGAGAGGGTCTTGAACGCGTGCTTGACTTCGCGGTCCTCGCCCGAGTGGTACGCCAAGACCACAAGTTTGCCTCCCGGGCTAAGGGCCCCGCCGATGTCCACGATCGCTTGCTCCAAGTCCTCCAACTCGCGGTTCGTGAGGATGCGGATAGCCTGGAACGTGCGGGTCGCCGGGTGGATGCGTTTCTCACGCGCGCGAGGGGGGATCGCAGCCAACACGCACTCGACGAGGTCGTTGGTCGTGCGTAGCGGCGCGACCCGCCTGCGCTCGACGATCTGCTTGGCAATGGCGCGGGCCCATCGCTCGTCGCCATACTCGCGGAGGGCGTCCTCGATTTGGGCAGCGGTCAGACGGTTGAGCAGCGCCGCCGCGGGCTCCCGGTCGTCGCGGTTCATCCGCATATCGAGTGGACCGTCTTGGAGGAAACTGAGCCCGCGACTCGGGTCGTCGATTTGGGCGCTGTTCAACCCCAGGTCGAGGAGGATCGCATCAGCTGTCGCAAGACCAAGCTCCTCGAGGCGCGAAGGAATCGAGCGGTGGTCGTCTCGGATCAGGTGGAGGCCGGCCAATGGCGTTCCAGCCAGGCGAACCCGGGCGTGCTCCAACATGACGGAATCCCAGTCGAACCCGACGAGTTGGCCCATGGGGCCGATCCGTTGGGCCAGCGCCGCCGCGTGCCCGGCCAGGCCAATCGTGCCATCCACCACGACGTCGCCAGGCCTCGGATCGAGGAAGTCGAGCACTTCGTCAAGCATGACAGGCTGGTGCGCCGCCTGAGGGTTCGATTCGCGCGGCACGGACAGCAACGAGCCGAATACGGCGATCACGCTGGACCTCCGCTTTGGGCATCGGCTGCGAGGCGCTTGGCTTCCAGCAGCCGCTCGTGGACGCCGTATTGAACGGGGTCCCAGATTTCGAGGTAGTCGCCGCAACCCAGCACAATGACGCTCTTGCCGATTCGGGCTTGCTCGCGCAATCGCCGCGGAATCATGACTCGGCCCTCCGTGTCGAAGCTCAAGTCGTCTTCTGCAGAACCGAAAACCAAACGATTCTCGGGGCGTGCCTGCCTTTCGCGCACAGTGCCCGACATGAGCTCTGCAACGACTGCTTGCCACGTGTCTTCGGGATAGACCGCGATGCAGCCGGTCTCGGCGTAGGCCATCACAAACGTCTTGCCGAGGCGAAGACGCTTCTTCTCCCGGATCAGCACACGACCTTTCGCGTCGATGTTCGCTTCGTCGGTGCCGATCAGGGGTTTGAAGGCCTGAGCGTTGGAGTCCTGCATTGCACCCTGCGGAGAGGAGAGGGACTTGGGAACGATCCGAGCGGGCGCCTTCCGTGGCCACCCGCCCGCATCAATTCGGCAAGAGCACCCCTGCCTCAGCGGCTTGGGACCGAAGCCTTCCGTTGCCTAGTCCCGAGCTACGAGGGTCATTATAGCGGCAGTTGGGCCAGAAATGGGCTTAAATGACACAAATTCGGAAAAAGAATCTAAGATCAACAATATAGTAGACATATATATACCAGACATAGAGATACTTGATTGGGATCTGTGACCTATGAGTCTAGTTCAATGGATCAGCATAACATATGATCGCTGCCATGGCGAGTCTGGTGTCGCTCTGTCCCAATAAGCTGAGATCAGCGGCGCGAGTTCAGCCGTCCTTGAGCCCGCTGGATGCCAAGCTCTCCACAATCTGTCGCTGGAAGAGGAAGAAGAGGACCAGCACAGGGAGGATCGAAATCATCGCGCCGGCCATCTGGACGTTCTCCTTGCCGGGGAATCGGCCCTGAAGCATCGCGATGACCAAAGGAAGGGTGAACTTGCGCTCGTCGAGGAGCACGATGAGCGGACCGAGGAAGCTGTTCCAAGACCCCAGAAACGTCAGGATGCCCAACGTCGCGAGCAGGGGCTTGGAAAGAGGCAGCACGATCCTCAGGAAGACCGAGAAGTCACGGCAACCTTCGATGCGTGCGCTCTCCAGAAGGCTGTCGGGGATCTTTTCGATGAACTGCCGAGCCAAGAAGACGCCGAATGCGCCCGCCATGCCCGGTACGATCAGCGGAGCCCAGGTGTCGAGCCAGCCGAAGTCCCTCAACAACAAGAATCCGG
This sequence comes from Fimbriimonadaceae bacterium, assembly GCA_039811705.1. Lineage (GTDB taxonomy): Bacteria > Armatimonadota > Fimbriimonadia > Fimbriimonadales > Fimbriimonadaceae > UBA2387. The sequence goes on from JBDHZD010000007.1 coordinate 10,727, forward strand.
GTACCAAAAGGACAGCGCCGGGGATCATCATCGTTGCCAGCAGACTGAGAAAGATGCCGTCGCGTCCGGGAAAGCGGTGCTTCGCGAAGGCGTATCCGGCCAGCGTACAGAAGAACAGCGTGCCCACGGTGGTCGCCACTCCGACGGCCAAGCTGTTCCACGTCGCGCTCAACACCAGACCGGCATCGAACAGCTCGGCGTAGGGCTGCGTGGTCGGTTCCCGCACGACGAGGCTCAAATGCGGGCTGGCGATCTCCTGGTTCGACTTGAACGACGTGACCACCATGTAGTAGAAGGGAAGGGCCAGCAACGCTGCCCCGACCGAAAGGATCAAAACCGTCGCCCATCGTTCGGTCCGCTTGGTCTTCACGCGCGATCTCCTCGCTGGTAGACGAGCACTTGGACCAGCGTCAGCGCCAGCACCAAGACGAACAGGACGTAGGCCGCCGCCGCCGCCTTGCCCATCTCCATGGCCTCGAAGCCCTTGTGGAAGATGAGCGGCACCACGGTCAAGGCGGCATCGTTGGGGCCGAACCGCGCGCCTGCGTCGCCACCCTTGCCGGCCAGCGTATAAATGGTCTCGAACACCTGGAACGAGCCGATCACGCCCAGCACCGTGACAAAGAACACCTGAGGCCGAATCCCGGGCAGGGCCACGTGCCAGAAACGGCTGGTCGCCCCCGCACCGTCGAGGTGCGCGGCTTCGAACAACTGGTTGGGCACCTGCTGCAGCCCCGCAAGAAACACGAGGATGGTGAACGCCAGCCCGTGCCAGATGGCGAGGACGATGACGCAATCGAGAAACGTGTGCTCCGAGAGCAGGAACGGCACGGGGTCCTTGATCCAGCCGAGCGAAAGCAGTGCGGCGTTCAGCCACCCTTGCGGTCCGAACAGGAACAACTGCGAGAAGATGAGCGCCACGGAAACCACGCTGGTGACCAACGGCGAGAAGTAGAGGAACCTCCAGAGGCGCTGGCCCGCCAAGCGCGTGTTGAGGAGGTATGCGAACAGCAGGCTCAACACGATGCCGGTCGGCAGGGTCCAGACGACGTACTTGAGCGTCCGGGACAACGCACCGCCCAAGTCGCCCGAGTCGAACAACTCCTGATAGTTCCGCAATCCCACCGCTTGGGCCGTGGACAGCGGAAGAACAGGATGATAGTCCGTGAACGAGAGCAGCAACGCCGTGGCCGCCGGGATCGCGACGAACACCACGGCGAGTACCACCGGCACAGCCACATAGAGGTACGGGACGATGTGCCTGCGCAACCGGGGACGTAGCGCGACGGCGGCTGCCATGGCGAGCAGGCCGAACCCTGCGGTCCACTTGACGCCGTCGAGCAGGCTGGCCTTGCGTTCGTAGGCGTCCAGATTCTGGATCACCTCCACATTGCGGTCGCGGTAACGACGATCCGCCTCGTAGAGCACCCGTTCGGCCTGTGGTGCCGCGTTCTCGTAGAGTTGCCGCAGCTTGTTAGCGGTACGGCTCTCGATCGCGGCTCTGAGATCAGCGTGTTGCCCTTTGCCGAAAGCCTGGATCAGGGCATTGCGTCGAAGTCCGGTTTGGGCCGCAACCCCGTCGATCTGGTCGCGGATAAACGTCCCCATCTGGTCCAACACGTTCGACTCGATGCGCCCCACCTCGGCGCTGCCTTGGAGGATGGGCACCGAGCCAAACGACTGGTAGGTTTGGGCAACCACCCGACGGGCTTCCTGAATCTGGGCCAATTCGGGCGCGGACCAGAAGGCGTCGCTTTCGGGCTCCCAAAGCGCCGCGATTCCAGGGATCATCAGGCCCGAATCCTGACCCCGGCGCAGGCGGTGAAGCACCATGAATCGCTGTGCCTCGGGCGAACATAGAAAGCGCACCCACTCGAAGGCCTCGCGAGGGTGCTTCGATTTGCGGAACACGACGTATGTCAGCCCACCCATGATGTTGTAAGGCTGACCATCGTCGGCCCTCGGCCAGGGCAAAACGCCGATCTTGTCCGCCATATCGGGCGCAAGCACTCGGATCTGATCGGCGACGGCATGCAGGTCGGCGATCAGGGGCACGGCGACGTCGGGCTCGTCGGACCTGAACATGCCGGCGGCGCGGGAGCCGAGGTCCTTGCCGGGCGAATCGTGCATGTGCCACAGGCGCAGGGCTTGCATCACGCCCTTCTGATAGTCTGGGTTTCGCCACTCGACGACTGGCCTGCCATCCTCGCCGATGCGGCTTCCGGTGACGCCGTAGGGCATGGTGAACGCGTTCAGCGCCCATTGGGCGTTGAACGTCCACCCGTAGTGGAATCGGTATCGGTTGGCTTCGAGCGTCGCGATGGCGCGGTCGAGTTCGGACCACGTTCTCGGCGGCTGGATGCCGAGCCGGGCGAACGTGTCCTTGCGGTAGATCAGGACCAGCGCGCCGAGGTCGGTGGGCACCCCGTAGAGGCTCGTTCCCACGGTGAACATGGGCAACAGCCGTGGGTTGAATCGGGATTCGAGTTCCTTGGTCTCTTCGGGGAACTCGGCTCTCAGGTCCACCAGCCCGCCCACGCTGCCGTAATCGTAGGGTCCGCCCAGGTTGGTCGCTCCGGCATCGGGGGGCAATCCGGCGGCCATGGCGGTGAAGTACTTGCTGGCGAAGTTGCCCCAGGCGAGCGGAGTGACCTTGACGCGGACCCCGGTGTTGGCTTCGTGGCGCTTGGCGAGTTCGCGGTACATGCCGACGTCGAGCACCGATCCGGTCACCGCCCAGAAGCGGAGGGTGGTTTGCGCCGCGGCATGCGTTGCGATGGCGGCGAGAAGCAGGGCGGTGCCCAGCTTGCCGAACATAGACCTGGGTTCTACGCAGGGGGCTCGGGTCCTTCTGGGCTTACATCTCCCGGCGGTACTCGATGGCGCTCAACAGAGTCGCCGAGTCGGCGTAATCCAGTTCGCCGCCGATCGGCATGCCGTGTGCCAGACGTGTGATCCGAATGCCGAGCGGCTTGAGCACTTTGGCCAGATAGAGGGCCGTCGCGTCGCCTTCAACGGTGGGATTCGTGGCCACGATGACCTCGCGCACGGTGTCGCCCTCCAAGCGCCGGAGCAACTCGCGCACGCGCAACTGGTCGGGTCCTAGGCCCTCCATGGGGTTCAGCAGACCGTGCAGCACATGGTAGAGCCCCCGATACTCGTTGATCCGCTCGATGGCGGCGATGTCGCGCGCCTCGGCAACAACGCAGATCGTCTGCGGCTCGCGGCGTGGATTGGAGCAAATCTCGCAACGCTCAAACTCGCTCACGTTCTGACACAGGTCGCAGAAGCGCAACTTCTCGCGTGCGCGAAGCAACACGTCGGCCAGCCTCTCGGTTTGCGCGGCAGGCACCTTCAACAGGTGAAACGCCAAGCGCTGAGCCGACTTGGGACCGATGCCGGGCAGTCGTTCCAGTTCAGCGATCAGTTCCGCCAGCGGCCGGGCGAACTGCATGGGCCTTAGCTGGTGATGCCGGGGATATTCGGTAGGTTCGGCAGGATGCTCTGCACGCGGGCGTCGCGCAACTCCGTGGCTTTGGCGAACCCGTCGCGGATCGCGCTGGTCACCAGGTCTTCAAGCGACTCGACATCTTCGGGGTCGACGACTGACGGGTCGATCTTGAGCTTGAGCAACTCGCCTCGACCATTGAAGAGAGCCTTGACCGGCCCCTTGTCTACCGGGATTTGCTGGGCGGCAAGCTCGTCTTCCAGGTTCTGCGCCTGGGCCATCGCGCCCTGCACTTGGTCGAGCATGCCCTGGAATCCCTTGCCGCCAAAATTCTTCGGGAGTTTCATGGTTGTTGTCCGTCGTTGGGTTCCGGTGGCGGCTGCTGGAACACTTCCTTCGCCGCTTCGCGGAGCTGATCGCCTTCGAGAACACATTCTACCGGGTCGTCCACCGGAGCGGGCGCCGGTCGTTCGCCGACCTCCAGCTTCACCACCCAAGGCTCGCCCGCAAACTTGCGGATGGAGTCGCGAATCGCGGACTCCCGCTTTGGGGAATCGAGAATCCAGTCGAGGTCCAGCTTTCGCGCGAAAAGCACGCGAATGGTCCCATTCTCGAAGCCGCCCACCTTGGTGGAGGCCAACCGAGGCTGCATCAGCTTCGAGATATCCGAGAGCTCCTTGACGACTCCGGCCCAGACCTGTCTGGCGCGCTTCAACTCGGGGTTCACCAGGGGGGGCGACTCGGTCGGAGGGCTTTCGACGGCGGGCGGCGGAGACTCGGATGGTGGGGCGGCTCGCTCTGTTGGGCGGGGCGCGCTCGGTTGGCGTTGCTCCACGCGCGGGACGGGTGGAGCCGGTGCGGCCTGAACCGCGTTGGAACACAGGCGCACCAGTTCCGCCTCCAGCCAAAGGCGGGGAAGGGTGACCTCGCGGATGTGGCTGTGGGCTTCGGCGATGCCAGACCGCAGACGCAGCAGTTCGTCAGGTCCGATGCGGAGCGCCATCTCGCGCATGGCGGCCGACTGTGTGGCGTCGAGGGCTTCGTCCACGCCGAATGCGGCATGAGTCAAGTCGGCGAGGCGGTGCATCAGCGACTCCAAGATGGAGCGTGGATCGCGGCCGCGGCGCATGATTTCTCCGAGCAAGCGCATCACCTGAGCGACGTCCCGCGCCTTCAGGTGACCAAGCAGTTCATCGACGGTCTCCTCGTCGACCAAGCCCAATTGGGCGTAAACCTGCTCGGTCGTGATGGTCCCGTTGGCCGTAAGAATGGCCTGTTCCAAGAGGGTGAGCGCATCGCGGTAGCCGCCATCCGACATCCTCGCGATGGCGGCCAGAGCGGCGGGCTCCGATTGGATTTGTTCTGATTGGGCCACGTGTTGCAGCCGACCAAGAATGTCCTGGACAGAACCTCGGTGGAACTCGAACTTCTGGCAGCGTGACCGGATGGTGGGCGGGACCTTGTTGAACTCGGTGGTGGCCAGCACAAAGATCAAGTGCGGTGGCGGTTCCTCGATCGTCTTGAGCAGGGCATCGAACGCCTTGGGCGACAGGTCGTGGACTTCGTCGATGATGAAGACGCGGTATCGGGCGACGGCCGGACGGTAGCTGGCGACCTCGACGATCTTCTCGCGAACGTTGTCGACGCTGGATTCGCTGGCTGCGTCCAGCTCAAGGACGTCGAGGCAGTTGCCGGCCGTGATCGAGGTGCAGATGTGGCACGCGTTGCAGGGCTCGGCGTTGGGGCCGTTTTCGCAACAGAGCGCCTTCGCCAGCAACCGAGCCGAGGACGTCTTACCCGTGCCGCGAGGTCCGGTGAAGAGGTAAGCGTGCGCGATGCGCCCCGAAGTGATCCCGTTCTGCAAGGTCCGCACGACGTGCTCTTGACCGATCAGGTCGCCGAACGTCTGGCTGCGGTACTTGCGATAGAGCGAGAGATAGGCCACGGGGAAATGGAAACGCCGGGAATGGTGCGTCGCACGCTGGAACGATTTACCGTTGCTGCCTTCCGGCCCTGGCGGAGTTCACCGACCACACGCCGCGCAGTTCCCGGCGGACACTATTCTAGCACCGAACCGGACCGCGATCCCGGCGGCCCTAGACCTCGCGGGTCCAAACTTCCATCGCCGTCTTGCCTCGGTTGCACCACGCGTGGTAGGGAATCCACTTGGCAGGACCGCACGGAGAGAGTGCGCGGCCTTCCCATCGCTGGTAAAGCGGTCCGTCTTCGGATTCTTCGGCATAGACGCCCTCGACCAGACAGACCGTCCCCAGATCGGAGTCCTCGGTGCGGATGTCGGCTTCAGGGTCCACGCACAGAGTTTGGGGCGGCACACCGAGGTCGGTGGCTTCGGCGCAGTAGACCAAGGGGCCCCTGACCAGAGCGACTCGTCCGGCGTTTTCGAGGACGCGATGGTCGGATTGGAGCCACGTCGGCTGCATCTCCATGGAGACCTTGACGAGGTCGCCATCATGCCACGTTCGGCGGTAGACGGCATATCCACCTTCGAACTCGCCCTCCATGTCCACTCCATCGATGTCCACAGTCATTTCGTCGCACCACTCAGGAACGCGGAGTCGCAACGTGAACTCAGATGGCGTGGCCATGCGAAAACGGACCGTGTAGTCCCCGGCATAGGGGTAGGACGATTCGACCTCGAACGCGCAAGGGTCGGCTTCGAAGTGCCCTCCAACCGGAAACTGAACGGTGAGCTCGTGATCTCGGGCGAGATAGGCGAAGGTGGCGATCGAGCCGATCATCCGCGCGATGTTGGGCGGGCAGCAGGCGCAAGGGAACCAGGGTACGCGCGCATGCTGGCCGCGGCTTTCCAGGGGGTTGGCGTAGAAGTAGCCATCTCCCGAGAGCGAGATGCCGGCGAGTGCGCCGTTGAAGATGGCGCGTTCTGCGATATCTGCGAATTGGGCGTCGCCCGTGACCGCAGAGAGCCGACGCCCCCAAAGGGCCAGGCCGATTGCCGCACACGTCTCGGCATAGGAATGCAGGTTCGGCAGGTCGTAGTCGAACGTGAAGCCTTCGTTGTCCCCGGATGGACCGATGCCGCCCGTGACGTACATCCGGCGCTCGGTCAGGTTCTCCCAGAGCCTCAGGGAAGCGTTCAGAAGCGCGTCGTCCCCAGTGCGGGCGGCTTGCTCGGTTGCGGCGCACATCATGTACATGGCTCGTACCGCGTGGCCCACGACTTCGGTCTGTTCGCGGACGGGGGCATGGTCCTGGAAGTATTCGCCGCCGACATAGTTGCCTTCGGCATCGACGTTCTTGGCGATCCAGCCGCCGAGCCACGTGCCGAAGTGGTGGATGTCTGGATCGCGGGCCTCCGCCGCGAAGGGAGATCCAGCCTTGCCGCGCTCGTCGATGAAGTAGCACGCCAAATCGGCGTAGGCTTGCTCCTCAGTGGCGTCGAACAGTCTCCAGAGTGCGAGTTCGATTTCTTGGTGGCCGCAGTAGCCACGTCGCTTGCCTGGGCCGAACACGCTGCCGATGTGGTCTGCGAAGCGGCGCGCGCAGTCGAGCAGGTCGGTGCGACCCGTGGTTTCGTATCGTGCCACGGCAGCCTCGATCAGGTGCCCGGCGCAGTACATCTCGTGCATCGCCGAGAGGTTGCGCCACCGCATGTCCGGCTCTTTGAGTTGGAAGTAGGTGTCCAAGTAGCCGCTAGGCTCTTGGGCCGCGATGACGGCGGCGACCACCCTTTCGATGAGGGGTTCGTTCGGCGCGTGCGGGTACATCGCTTGGGCATACGAGGCCGCCTCGATCCATTTGTAAACGTCCGAGTCGTTGTAGCAGTAGCCCTCGTGGGGTCCTTCCTCGACGCCTGCCGCACGCAGGAAGTTGCGGAGCCGAGGTGTGTGTTCCGCAATCTGGCGGTATTGCGTCGGAATGGTCACCTCGGACAGAACGCGCAACCGCTCCGACCAAAACGGATCGCGGATGCGGACCTGGGCGAGCGGAATCGGGCGGCGCAACGACGCAGACATAGCGTCATTTTGCCTTGCCGCCGCCCGACGATGCTCAGCTGTTGGGGGCGGCGGTCATGACGAAGCCTTGTGCGGTCAGTTCCTGACCGATATGGCGCAACTTCTTCATGGCACGAAGCTCGATCTGGCGGACCCGCTCGCGGGTGACGTTGAGCTCGGCGCCGACCTCTTCGAGCGTTCGAGTCTTTCCGTCGTCCAAGCCGAAGCGCAAGCGTACGACGTCGCGTTCGCGGGACGTGAGGCGCCCCAAGATGCCGTCGATTTCCTCTCGGCGAATCAGGTTCGACGTGACGTCCGTCGGGTTCGGCATGTTCTTGGACTGCACGAAGTCGCCGATCGAGCTGTTGTCCTTCTCGCCGACCGGAGTCTCCAAGGAGATCGGTTCGACGGCCACGCGCATCATTTCGCGGACGCGGTCCACCGTGAGATCGACCTGGGCGGAAATTTCTTCCTCGGTGGCCTCGCGCTGGAGCTCCTGCTGGAGTCGGGACGCCGTCTTGACCACCTTGTTGATGAGTTCGGCCACATACACCGGGATTCGGATCGTGCGACCCTGGTTGATGATGGCGCGGGCGATCGCGCGGCGAATCCACCACGTCGCGTACGTGGAGAATCGGAATCCCTTGCGCCAGTCGAACTTTTCGACGGCGCGGATCAGACCCAAATTGCCTTCCTGAATCAAGTCGGCGAGCGGGATGCCGCGGGCGTTGTACTTCTTGGCGATGGAAACGACCAGTCGAAGGTTGCTTTCGATCAGGATGCGTTTGGCTTCCATGTCGCCTTCCTGAACGCGACGCGCCAAGTGCACCTCTTGCTCGGGCGTCAGAAGCTGGGCGCGTCGGGTTTGACGCATCCACATTTCCAGCTCTTCGGAATCGTCGTGGACCTTCTCTTCTTCTTCGGCGGTATCGTCGTCAACGTCGAGAAGCTCTTCTTCGTCGGGCTCCACGCTGTCGTCCATGAGCACGGTGCGGGCGTCGGCGAACGCCGGATTGCGACCGGGCGTTCGGACGGTGATCGCTCGGCCTCGCCGGGGCGTTGGGGCCACACCGTTCTCAGACATGTTTGGTAACCTCGTTCATGATCTAGACTTTCAGCACGGGCAGAACGTGCAACAGACATCTCCCGAGCCAAGTTCCAATGAGAAGGAACCATTGCGGGCACTGCCCAAACCACCGATTATGGTGGAAAACTTTCCTTGACTTCAAGGTAACACAGGTTAGGGACATTGTCAAGAGCTTTTCACCTGGATTGCGTGAAAATACGCGAGTTCGCGTTCTCGACGTGCTGTCACCCAGGGTATTGATACGCCCACGCCCTCGGCTTGGTTGCAGGACCTACGTCCACGGAGTGAGCGCCATCGCCGCGGCACCCGCAAGTCCGGCCCCGTCTCGAAGAGGAGACGCCTCCCAACCCATGTCCTCGGGTCGCCACCAAGGCGCGTCGAGCAAGCCTCCGCACGCCACCACAACGTCGGGATGAAAGACGAGCTCCACGGAATAGGCGAGTTCTCGCAACGCCCTGTGGAATGCGCTGATCTGATCGCCGGTAGGGGACTGGCCGAGCGACAAGCCCCCTAGGACATCCTCGAACGATTGACCGTTCGATGTCCGCAGGTCGTTGACTCGGGGCTGGCGCCCCCCCGAGCCGAGCACCGGGCGTTGGCCATCGACGATGCCGAACCCGATTCCGGTGCCCATGGCGATGGTCGCCACCCGACGGCCCGCATAGCGCGGCAGACATGCGTGCGCCCAGGCAGAGGCGATGCCATCGTTCGCTGCGACGGTCGGAACTCCCAGTGTCTCTTCGGAGAAGACCGTGCCCTCATGTTCGGGGATCCAGGGCTTTGAGGCGACGACTTCACCCGTGTGGACGTCCACTTCGCCGCCACAGGAGACTCCCAGGCGCTGGACGCCCGACTCCAGGGCGCGATCACGCATCCAGTTCAGTCGTGCGCTTCTCGTGTCGGGGGTGGCGATTCTGGTCTCCGAATGCTTCTGTCCATCCGCAGCGAAGACCCCGAAGCGCAACCACGTGCCACCCAGATCGAAGGCGCCGATCGGACCCGGCGACGGCGCCAACCCCTTCATGAACCACCGGGTTTGCTTCACGGGGTCGTTCAGCGCACCGCCGATCACAACACCGCTCGCGCCGATCCTGAGCGCCGCCTGCGCCTGGGCCGGCGTCTGATACCGGCCTTCGGCCAGCACCGGGGCGTCAGTCGCCGCGAGGGCTTCGCGCAAGACGTCGAGGTCTGGTCCGCTGGTCATCGGGCGATTCGCCGTGTAGCCCGCCAACGTCATGCTTACGAAGTGCGCGCCCGAGTCCATGGCGTAGCGCACGGATTCGGCGTCGTCGCAATCGGCCATGACCAGCCGTCCCGCTGCGCGGATCGCGGCGATGAGGTCTGGCAGTTTGGCCCCCTCGGGCCGGGGACGCACCGTGCAATCCAGCGCCACCATTTCGCACCCGGTCTCCAACAAGGCCTCCACCTCTTTCATGGTCGGCGTTACATAGACCTCGAAGCCGTCGTACCAGCATTTGTACAGACCCATGCACGGCACTCCGGTCGCGTCGCGCAGGTGCTGCACGTTGTGGGGTCCCTCCAACCGGAGAATGCGCACGCCTTGGTCGAGGCTGGCCTGAGCGAGCCGCAGCAGCGTGTCGGGGTGCTCGACCGGCGAACCCGGGCTGCCTTGCACGCTGGCGACGAGCGGACATTCCTGAAGCGATCGGCGCAGATCGGAAAGTGTCATGGCACGGACCCAAGTGTGACCGAACGGCGGGGGCGAAGCATGCGATACCAAGATCAGGTCGTCAAAGTGACTTACAAGGCGCTCGACGACGTGTGCCGCGCCGCCATGGCATTGCCCGCCGAGCACCAGTCTTGGGTACCCCAGGGGCATGCGCGGTCGGCTCTCGATCAAATGCGCGAGATTGCCACGCAAGCGCAGCTCTTCCTCCCGCTGATTCGGGACCGGGCGGTGCCTGATTTCACGGGCCACGCCATGCGCGAGACGATGCGCCTGCGCCAGAGCTTTGCGACTGTCGAGGAGTGCGCCGAGGCCGCCCGTGCCGATCTCGCGTCGCTCAGCGCCGCCATTGCCACCGTGCCGGATTCGGTGCTAGAAATGGAGCTCGACCTGCCGTTTGGCGGCGGCATGCGCATGACGATGGCGGACATCGTCATGTTGCCGTACTGGAACCTGGTCTACCACCTGGGGCAGATCAACTTCCTCCAGCTGATGCTGGGCGACCGCGAGATGCACTGAGGCCAGGGCTTACAGGACGAACTCGTTGATGAGGTTCTCTAGCAACTCCTGGCGTCCCGAGCGACGCGTGGGTTCGGGGTTCGACCGGACGAAGGTGTCGCAGTCGTCCAGCGACGCTCGACCCTCGGCGACCGAGCGACCGAGGTCGCCAGACCATCCCGCATAGCGGTCGGTCAGAAAGCGATCGAGGCGCCCGTCCTCGCGGATGGCGTGGGCGATCTCAAGCCCTTTGGCGAACGCGTCCATCCCGCCGATGTGCGCGTGAAAGAGATCGACAGGTTCGTGCGATTGGCGGCGCACCTTGGCATCGAAGTTGAGGCCACCGCTGACGAAGCCGCCCATCGTGAGCAACTCCAGCATGATGGTCGCGGTCAGGTAGACGTTGGTGGGGAACTGGTCGGTGTCCCAACCCAGCAGTTCGTCGCCTGCGTTGGCGTCGATCGAACCCAGAGCGCCCGCTTCGCGAGCCGCGCGCAGTTCGTGCTGGATTGTGTGCCCCGCGAGCGTGGCGTGGTTGGTTTCGATGTTCAGCTTGAGGTGGTCCATCAGGTCGAACTCGCGAAGGAAGTTCAGGCACGCGGCCACATCCGAGTCGTACTGGTGCTTGGTGGGTTCCTTGGGCTTGGGTTCGATGTAGAACTGACCCGTGAAGCCGATTTTCTTGGCGTGGTCGACGGCCATGTGGAGGAGTCGCGCGAACTGCTCGCGCTCGCGCTGCATGTCGGTGTTCCACAGCGTTTCGTAGCCTTCTCGCCCACCCCAGAACGTGTAGCCCAGCCCTCCTAGCTCGTGAGTGGCTTCGAGCGCGTGTTTGACTTGGGCGGCGGCGTAGGCGAACACGTGCGGATCGGGATTGGTGGCCGCGCCGGCTTGGTATCTCGGATGGCTGAACAGGTTGGCGGTACCCCACAGAAGCCGAACTCCGGTCTCTTGTTGCTTGACCTTGGCGGCTTCGACGAGCCGCTCCAGATTGCGGCACGATTCGGCGAAGTCAGTGCCTTCGGGGGCCAGATCGCGGTCGTGGAAGCACCAGAAACCGACGCCCAGCTTGGTGAAGAACTCGAAGGCCGCGTCCAGCGTGTCGAACGCTCGCCGCATCGGGTCGGGGTCCGACATCCATGGGCGCGACAGGGTGGGTGCCCCGAATGGGTCTTGCCCGGTGCCCACGAACGTATGCCAATAGCACACGGCAAAACGCAGGTGCTCCGCCATCGTCTTGCTGCCGACGACCTTGCCGGCGTCGTAGCGCTTGAACGCGAGCGGGTTCTTCGATGATGGACCTTCGTAAGCGATGGGCGAGGCGACTTCCGGGAAGTACGGCATGGTGCAAGTTTGGCATCCCAAGGACCCGGTTTGGTGTAGCATCGCGGCGTGTCGGTCGTGCGCATTCTGGTCAATCCCATGGCGGGGCGCGGACGTGGCCGACGCGCCTTGGAGACCATCCGAGCGTTTGCCGCTCAACAGACCGGCGATTGGCGGGTCTGGACCACCGAGGCCTCTGGCCACGCCACCGAATTGGCGCGAAACGCTCTGGGCGAGGGTGCCGAGATCGTGGCGGCGGCTGGCGGCGACGGCACGGTGCACGAGGTGCTTGGCGGTGTGCTCGGTTCGTCGGCCGCCCTAGCCGTCCTGCCCGTGGGAACTGGCAACGACTTGGCACGGATGCTGCCCTTTGGCAACGACCTGCCGCGTGCTTTGGCCGCGTTGGCCGCAGGGAGCGCTTCTCCGGTAGACGTCGGAATCGCGAACGGCCGTCCGTTCCTCAACGTGGCGGGGTGCGGCTTCGATGCGCGCGTCGCCCACAGGATCAACCACGGTCTCCGGTTTCTCAGCGGAACGCCTGCGTATCTGGCCGCGATCCTTGCCGAACTGGCGACGTACCGTGCTGCGAGCCTTCGCATCGAGACCGACTCAGGGACGATCGAGACGCGGGCGATGCTGTGCGCTGTTGCCAACTCGCGAAGCTATGGTGGCGGTCTGCAGATCGCGCCTTCGGCAGAACTAGCCGACGGGCTCCTCGACCTTGCCGTGATCCACGAGATCGGGAAGCTGGACTTCGTGCGAACGTTGCCGAAGGCGTTCTCCGGGAGGCACACGTCGCACCCCAAATACCAGACCCTGCGGGTGTGCAGTGCGACGGTCGTTAGCGACCCGCCCTTGCCCGTTCTGGTGGATGGCGAACTTGCTGGCACGACGCCTTTGCACATCGAGATTCGCCCGGCCGCCATTCGTCTGGTCTGCTGAGCCCATACTTAGGGCGATGCGCATCGATCGCTTGGGCGAATCGGCATGGATCCTCCGCGAGTTGGGGGACCGCCGACCCTACTCGGTCGCGCGGGCCATCTCTGCCGCGGGTCTGGATGGGGTCCATGAGGCCGTACCCGCGTTGCACTCCGTGGGGGTCTATGGCGAGCCGGATGCGGTAGACCCGGATGCGCTCATCGCGGTCGCCAAGGGTTCTCTTTGGTCGGGTGGTGAGCCGAAGAGCCACACGATCCCCGTCTGCTACGAACTTGGCGAGGACTTGATCCCCGCATGCGATCGGTTGCGCCTGGCGCCTGCCGAATTCATTGCACTCCATTCTGGCTCGGAGTACACGTGCGAGGCGATCGGCTTTTGCCCTGGGTTCCCCTACCTGTCGGGTCTTCCCGCCAGGCTCGCGGGACTGCCAAGGATGGACGTGCCTCGAGTGCACGTGCCTGCGGGGTCCGTGGCGATTGCGCACGACCAAGCGGGCATCTACCCGCTGGAGCGGCCCGGCGGCTGGTGGCTGATCGGCCGAACGCCGGTGGCACTGGTGGATGTCGAGGGCGGGTACTTCCCGATCGAGCCCGGCGACCGCATCCGGTTCGCACCCATCTCCGAAAACGGTTTCGAGGCCAGAAAGGGGGAGCGGCTGTGAAACGGATCGACCTGAACGCCGACTTGGGCGAAGGGGCGCCCTTCGACGACGAGCTCCTTCAGTGGGTCACGTCCGCCAACGTGGCCTGTGGCGAGCATGCGGGCTCGTGGACGCTGACCCGCGAAACGGTGGGGCGGTGTCACGACCTAGGGATCCGTGTCGGCGTTCATCCGGGATATCCAGACCGTGCCGGGCTGGGCCGCGTTTCACCGACCGCGTTGCAGCGACAGGCATGGCTCGCCAGCGTCCGCGAGCAGACCCTGCGGTTTGTCGAGGCGTTCGAGCCCGCTTATCTCAAACCCCACGGCGCTCTTTACAACGACTCGGCGCGGGGCGAGGTCTGGGCGATCGAAGGCCTGGTCGCGCTCTTGATCGAGACTGGTGTGCCGCTCATGGGGCTGGAGCCGGCAGGCAGGGGCGGCCCGGTGCACGCTGCGGTTGCCCAATTGGCCGGCGTGCCGTTCATTCCTGAGGGCTTCGTCGATCGCGGTTACGACGACTTTGGATTTTTGCTGCCCAGAGGCACCCTTGGGGCCTTGCTCGAAGGGCCGGAAGCCGGGGTCGCTCAGGCGTTGCGGCTCGCCGGACGGTGTCACAGCCTTTGTGTTCACGGCGACTCGCCGGGGTGCGTCGCCATCGTGTCGGCGGTTCGGTTTGCATTGGAGGGCGCGGGGTGGCAGGTGGTTCCGTGTTGACCCCGTTGGGTCCGTTTCATGGCACGCTCGTCGGACATGAACGAGAACTTAGACGGTTTGGGGTCCCCCCTGGTGGTCCCATGGACAGGGAATCGGCCGCGCTGGCGAATGCCCTCGTGGGCAAGCCGCGCGACGCGAGCGTCTGGGAGTTGACCTTGTTTGGGGCCGTGTTCGTTGCAGAGGAGAACGGCATGGTCGCGGTGGTGGGCGCACCCTGCGAAGTGGTTGTCGGGGAAACCCGGCGGCCCGGCGATGGTCGTTACGTGGTGGCTAAGGGCGACCGCATCGCCGTCCGCGGGAAGGTCGGGCGAGGCGCTCGCATCGTCGTGGCTTGGTCGATGGTTTCTGGGGTGGCTCTTCGCCTGGCGGAGCCCGTCTCGTCTTTGGCGTTGGGCCCGCTGAATCTTTGTCCGGGGCCGCAGTCTTCTCTGTTTCCTATGGAGTCCCTCCAGGATACACACTGGTCCCTCGGCGTTCACAGCGACCGAGTGGGGTTGCGGCTGACGTGCGGCAACGCGCCGACCCATGACCACGAATTGCCGAGCGAACCTGCTTGCGTGGGCGCAGTGCAGTGGACGCCTAGTGGCACCCTGTTGGTCGTTGGACCTGACGGGCCAACGGTCGGCGGCTATCCGAAGGTGGCGGTGGTGGCCGAGGCGGACGTGGATCGTCTGGGTCAACTGGCACCGGGAACCTCCGTTGGCTTCAGGGTGATCGATTGGGACGAGGCATCCGCCCTTCGTCAGACGTCCCGTACGAGGTTGGACGCGCGCATCGAGGCCATCAAGCTCCATGGGGGACTTACGTGGAGATAGCCGGGTATCTCTTATTGGGCGTGGCCGGGCTGGCGTTGGGGCTGACGGGCGGGGGCGGCGCCATCCTCACGGTTCCGATTCTCGTCTACCTGTTCCACGTGGACCCGGTGAGAGCGACCGGCTTCTCGCTGGGGGTTGTCGGACTCAATGCCGCCGTCTCTGCCGTCGGGTTTGCTCGCAGAGGCTTGGTGGAGCCGCGCATCGGCATCGCGTTCGCCGTGCCCGCCTTGGTGGGCGTCTTGACCATTCGACACTTCCTAGTACCCTTGTTGCCGCCGATCGTCGCCATAGGGCCGTGGGAGTTCGCCCGAGCCAAGGTGGTCATGGTGCCATTCGCAGCCTTGATGGTCGGCGTGGCGATGTCGATGATCCGAGGTTCCGGACCCGCGCCGGAACAGGGCGAGGCGTCGCCGGGGAAGATGGCCGTCGTGGGTTTTCTGGTTGGAGCCGTCTCGAGCTTCCTTGGGGCGGGCGGTGGATTCTTGATCGTGCCCGCGCTCCTATGGTTCGGGCGGTTGGATATGAAGCTGGCCGTAGGCACGTCGCTCATGATCATCGCGATCCAGTCGCTGATCGGGTTCGGCGTGGACCTGTTGCACGCCGAGGTGATGCCTTGGGCGTTCTTGGGTGGCGTGGTCGGTGTGATGCTCGTGGGATCTTGGGCTGGAGCGGCGATCGGCAAGCGGGTTGCTCCAGGCAACCTGAAGAAAGGTTTTGGCTGGTTCGTGCTGGTCATGGGACTCCTCATGGCGGCGAAGGAACTCTTGTCGTAAGACCGGGATAAACTGTTGCGCTGAATGAGTCCGCGCTTGGCAACCGCCATCGACATCGCCTATCGCGCTGGACGAAGCACGCTGTCACGGTTTCAGACCCAGGCTCACGTCGTGTACAAGGCCGATGAGACGCCCGTGACGGAGGCCGACCGGCAAGCCGAGCGCCTGATCCGCGAGGAGTTGGGCCGTGCGTTTCCCGGCGAACCCGTGCTGGGAGAAGAGGAGGGCGGCGACGAACACGCCCACGACCGCTGGGTGCTCGACCCCATCGATGGGACCAAGTCTTTCGTGGCGGGGGTCCCTCTCTTTGCGACGCTGCTCAGCTACGAAGTCGATCGACAGCCCGTTTTAGGTATCTGCTACTTCCCGGCATTGGACGAGATGCTGGTGGCCGAGCGTGGCAGTGGGGCGTGGTTCAATGGACGCCCTTGCCACGTATCGTCTGCCACCGACCCTGCCCGCGCCATCATCTGCCACGCGGGGTTCAAGGGCATGGCCCAACACGGGTTTGCCGCCGGGCTGGGCCGCATTGCCGCTCAGACGTTGGCCACACGGACGTGGTGCGACGCTTACGGTCACGCACTCGTGGCGACGGGGCGCGTCGAGGCCATGATCGACCCCGTGATCGCGCGATGGGACATTTCTGCGATCGCCGTCATCGTCGAAGAAGCCGGCGGCAGATTCACGGATACGACGGGAAAGCCGGGCGTGGGTGCAAGCGCGGTGAGCAGCAACGGTGCATTGCACGATTGGCTGCTTCGGGAGTTGCGAGGGGCATGAGGGTCTTGGGCATCGACTTTGGAACGACCAAGATCGGCGTGGCGTTGGGTGAAACGGAACACGGCATCGCCTCGCCACGAGCCAACCTGACCCCGAGCGGCGCGCTGGCCAAGGATGCCGAAACCATCGCCCAGATCATGCGCAAGGAGGGTGCTTCCGTTTGCGTCCTCGGGGTGCCGCTGATCGAAGGCCAACCTACCAAGATGTCCAAGGTGATCGAGAAACTCGCCGAGCGGCTGTCCGAGATTGGCATCGCCACGGCTTTGGTGGACGAGTCGCTGACCAGCGAGGCCTCAGACCGAGCCATGCGGGAAGCCGGTCTGAAGGCGAGTGCCCGTCGCAAGCGGATCGACGGCGAGGCAGCCGTCAGGATTTTGGAGAGGTACTTCGATGAAGCGGCTTAGGCGAATGCTGACTGTGGCGATCCTCTCCTGCGGCTTCGCGATGGGAGGTCTTGCTTTTTGGGTCAACCGGGAGACGCAGCCTACGCGCTCGGGCGAGCCGAGATACCTGCGCTTCGATGCCGAAGTGCCACTCCGCACGGCTCTGGAACGGCTGGAACGCGAAGGTGCGATCAAGAACGCGCAGGCCATGGAACTGTACGCGCGCTACCGTCGCGAGGCATTGCCCGTGGCGAGTGGGACCTACCAATTGTCCAACGGCATGCACCGCAACCGTGTGCTTCAGGCGTTGCGCAAACCCGTCCAGCAGATGGTGCGCGTGCCTTCGTTCTATTGGATCGCACGCACCGCCGAATTGCTCGAATCCAAGGGTGTTTGTACGGCCGAGGAGTACGTTGCAGCGACCCGAACTCCCGAGGTGTTCCAGAGTCTTGTGTCGTTTCCGCTGCCCGAGGATTCGCTCGAGGGCTACCTGTATCCCGACACCTACGATTTTCCGCCCTTGCTGGGTGCGCACGGGGCGATCGCCAGACAACTGAAGGCGTTCGAGTCCAAGGTGTTCAATGCGCTCGGCAAGCCGGAGAACCTCCATCGGGCGGTGATCATCGGATCGATGGTCCAGCTCGAGGCCGCGCTCGACGAGGAACGGCCGCGCATAGCAGGCGTCATCGAGAACCGCATCCGGCTGGGTATGCGGCTGCAGATCGATGCAACGGTGAACTACGGGTTGCAGGTGTGGCGTCCGCTCTTGGTGAGCGAATACCAATCGGTCGTGTCGCCCTACAACACGTACCGCATCGCGGGGTTGCCTCCGGGGCCGATCTGCTCGCCTACCGTGGCCAGCATCGCTGGCGCGCTCAAACCCGAAAGCCACGACTATCTCTACTATGTGGCCATGCCGGATCGGTACCATCTGTTCTCGACGAGGTACGAAGACCACTTGGCCAACATCCGAAAGCGCCGTCAGGCGATCGCAGCCCTGAAGGCACAGGAGCAAACGTCGTCTTGATCGAACGCGCCGACCGAAGCCTCTTTGGCAGGTGGGCTCGTCCCTTCGCGCCTACGGAGTTCGGTGCCAGTCTGCGAGACGTGGATCTGGACGATCTGGTCGCGCGCGGCAAGCGCCTTGTGCTCTTGGATGTCGACAATACGCTGGTGCCCTGGGGAAGCGAAGCGCTGCCGGATTGGGTGTTCGAATGGCTGGATAGGGGCCGTAAGCTTGGCTTGGAGTTTTGCATTCTGAGCAACACACGGCATCCTGCGCGGTTGGCAAGGCTCGCGGAGCGGATGGGAATCCCCTACCTGCGTGGCAAGTTCAAGCCGAACCCGGACGTCTATCGGCGGGCTTTGGCCCAGTTCGGGGTCGAGGCGAAGGAGGCGATCATGATCGGCGACCAACTGTTCACCGACGTGCTGGGGGCCAACCGTGCAGGCATCGAATCGGTGTGGCTGACTCCGATGGGCCGGCGAGAGTTCATTGGAACAAAGGTCTCGCGCATGGGCGAGCGCCTGCTCTCCAGGCACTTCAGGAAACGGCTCCTTCGCCGGCCCGGAGGTCCGCCATCGCGTTGACCGAGTCCGGGTTCGTCGGTTGGCTGAATGCCCGCCCGATCGCCAAACAATTCCTCAAGTTCTGCCTTGTGGGCGGGACGTCCACGATCATCGACGTGGGGTTGCACTACCTGCTCATGTTCGTGAACTTTGGAGGCCAGTCGTTGTCTGTGGCGGTGGGAGAGTGGTGGAGCCAGCTAGTCGGTGCCGGAGCGATCGATCCGGACAAGGCGCAAAAGCTTGCCGTGCCGATCCTGAAGATTCCCACCGCGTCGCTCGCGATCGTCAACTCGTTCGTGTTGAACCGGTACTGGACGTTCAAGATCCGGGACAAGGAAGAGCGCGGCGTCCAGTTCGTCCGATTCGTCGTCGTCTCGGTGATTGGCATGGTGCTCAACGTCGCCGCGGTTGGCCTGTTCGCCAACATCGTTCCGGGCCATCCCAAACGGAGTTGGGCCATCGCGACGCTCGTTGCGACGGCGCTTGTGGCGATCTGGAACTTCAACGGGCAACGCCTTTGGGCGTTCAAGAAGCGATGAACCGTGTGTATACACTGGAGGAGTTGCCCCCTGCGGACTTCGCTGTGATCGGCGATCCGGTGGGTCACTCGAAGTCTCCGGCAATGCACCAGGCCGCATATCGCGCTCTGGGCATGCCGTACCGCTATGTCGCAATTCAGGTGCCTTCGGGGCGGGTCGGCGAAGCGCTGGACCGCATGCGCGACGTGGGATTCCGCGGTGTGAATGTGACGGTGCCGCACAAAGCCGAGGCGTTGAGGTGGGCAAGTCATCCGGACCCGTTCGCCGTGCGGATCGGCGCCGCCAACACTCTCGATCTGGTCTCGGGAAGGGCGTGGAATACCGATGCGCCGGGGTTCATGGACACTCTCCAGGATTTCGGGTTCGAGGCGCCGTTCAACACGGTCGTGTTGGGCGCGGGCGGTTCGGCGAGCGCCGTGGTGGCGGCCCTGGGCGATCGTGCCGGAGTGTGCCTCTCCGTATGGAACCGGACCCGAGAACGCGCCGATGCTCTCGTCGACAGACTGGCACCCAACGCGACCGTCTTGGACCATCCTTCGCTCTGCGGCGCCGACCTCGTGGTCAATGCCACATCCACGGGGTTGTCGGGCATCGAGCTGGACATCGACTTTGGAGAATCGGACCCGAACGCACTCGCCTACGATCTGGCCTATGGCAAGGAACCCACGGCTTTTGAGCGACAAGCGGCGCGAGCGTGCCGCCGACACACCGATGGCCGCGCGTTGCTTGTGGCCCAAGGAGCCCGCGCCTTCGAACACTGGCTCGGCATTCCCGCGCCCAAAGCGGTCATGCTAGAGGCGATCAAGTGAACATCCTGCAGCCGACGGACGAAAACATCGCACTTGCCGCCGATGCCTTGCGGCGTGGGCTGTTGGTGGCGATGCCGACCGAAACGGTCTATGGCGTGGCCGCCGATGCGACGAATCGCGAAGCGGTCAAGAAGGTGTTCGACCTCAAAGGGAGACCTCCGGAGAACCCGCTGATCGTCCATGTGGCGACCTTCGATCAGGTGCTACCGCTGGTGCAGGATGTCCCTGCGGCGGCAAAGGTCTTGGCGGACAGATTTTGGCCTGGTCCTTTGACGCTGGTGCTTCCCAAGAGCGGTTTGGTGCCACCCGAGGTCACCGCAGGTTTGGACACCGTTGCCGTGCGCATGCCCAAGCACCCTGTCGCGCTATCGTTGATCTTGGCGACGGGGAAGCCGCTCGCCGCACCCAGTGCCAACCCGTTCACGCAGTTGTCGCCGACGCGCGCCGAGCACATCGATCCGGAGTTGGCGAAAGGCATTGCGCTGGTCCTTGACGGTGGGCCTTGCTACGTGGGCCTGGAGAGCACCGTCGTGGACTTGACCTTGGACCCGCCTGCAATTCTGAGGCCAGGTGGTGTCTCGCGTGGCGATATCCAAGCGGCGCTTGGCGTTCCTTTGGGTCAGATTCCTTCCGCCAAGATGCGGACTTCCCCCGGAATGTATCCCCGGCACTATGCGCCGCGAGTTCCGGTCTACCTGGTCGACCGGGTGTCGGAGGACGCGGCGGGATTGGTGCTTGGTCCACCGTCGAATCCGTTGCAGATCCGCATGCCGCGCGATGCGGTGGCGTATGCCTGCGCCCTCTATGACGCCTTGCACCGTCTCGACCAGCAAGAACCCACGGCGATCTTCGTCGAGCGCCCCGAAGGTGGACCGGAATGGGAGGCTGTGGTCGATCGGTTGGTCAAGGCGAGCACTCCCGGCTAGCCTTGGAGCGGCCCGAAGTTCCATAATCCCTGTGGCATGCCCGATCTCTTGCGCGCTTGGAACGACGCCCTGCCCGATATCCGCGAAAGCGTGACCGGCGTTGGCGTGTGGACGGCACTGAACCGGTGCGTCCCTGTCGCTCTGGAGGACGACGTCTTGGTCCTCGGTCTGCCGCATCACGAGTCGGATCTCGCCGGCCACCTCAAGTTGCCCCATATCAAGCGCGAGATCGAAAAGCGCATGTCGTCGGAACTGCGCCTGACGGTCAAGCTTCGCGTCATCGACGGCGTCACCGAAGAGGACTTCGAACGGGTCAAGAGGCGAGACCTTGAGGCCCGGCGGCTCCAGGAAGCGTCGCTTGCGCGCATGAAGGCCCAACTGGGGGCGAAGACCAACTGGGACGGCATCTACGAGCAACTGGGGCGCCGATTCGCCGCGATCCAGAACAAGTCCCAACCCCAATCCCGCGCACGGTTCCTTGACGAGGCCGTCGAGGTGGTCGCTCAGGGAAGGCGCGACCATACGGAGTGGGACGATCTGAACGAGCGCAACTTCGCTCGGTGCATCGAACGTGTTGCCCAGTACGCCGACGTGCCCAGCACCATCGTTGCGCGCATGGTGCTTCAGTCGGCCGGCGAACTGTGAACGCCGAGGTCGTCGTTCTCGGATCGGGGACCAGCAGCGGGGTGCCCACTCTGGGCTTCGAGTATCCCGAGAGCTTTCTGGCCAATCCGAAAAACCACCGCTCGCGCCCCTCGATCTTGTTTCGCACCGACCTGGGCAATGTGCTGGTGGACTGCGCCCCAGAAATGCGCCTGCAGTTGTTTCGGGAAGGCGTCCTCTCGGTCGAGTGTGTGATCGTCACCCACGGACACGCCGACCACATCATGGGCATGGACGACCTTCGTGGCTATTCGCTCAAGTCGGGTCGCGCGGTGTTGGTGTATGCGAACGACGAGACGCAGGAGGACATTCGGCGCGTGTTCCCGTACGCGTTCGAGCCGCCTCCGCCCGGGGTGATGCTGCCCAACTTCGACGTGCGGTCGGTTCCCGGCACGATCCGCGCAGCAGGACTGGAGATCGTCACGTTTCCCTTGGTTCACGGCAGGTGGACGGTGACCGGTTTGCGGTGCCGCGACTTCGCCTACCTCACCGATGTCAACAGGATTCCAGACGAGTCGTGGCAATACTTGAACGGCCTGGAGACCCTGGTCCTGGACGCCGTGCGCTACAAGCCGCACCCCAACCACTTCAACTTCGAGCAGGCGATGGACGTGGCCCAACGCATCGGGGCCAGAACGACGTATTTCACCCACCTGAGCCACGACTACGACCACGACGCGGTGGAAGCCACGATGCCCCCCAACATCCGGTTGGCTTACGACGGACTTCGCATCCCGCTGTAGGTTCTGAACCTGAAAACCTGACAAAGTCCTCGCAAGATTGCTGAGGAACGCGGTCGATGTCGCCGATACTTCGATTGGAGCCACCTCCGATGTCGACTCAACAGCGCGCCAAAGCCATCACCAAATTGGTGGGAAGCACCTGCGCCCTGTTGGCGCTGTCGGCGTCGATCTTGGCGCAAGTCGAGCCTTTGCCCGCGGTGATGCGGGGCGTCGTGGCTTACTTCGCGGGGACTCTAACCACGTCGCTGTGGTTCCTCATCTTCCATCCGACGACTCCCTCCGATGTGGCGTCGTCTCGATCAGAAACACCCAAGGCGGAAACGGGAGAGTCGAAGAATGCCGCCTAGATTTGTTCAACCGTGTTATCATAGGGTCCAATAGATGCCGTTATCACCAAGTCAACTGGAAAGCGCATGGCGGGACTTCAAGCAATTGGGGGACCCCGACGCGCGGATCGAGTTGATCAACCACTACTCGTACCTGGTGCGCATCACGGCGGGTCGCCTGATGACGGCGTTGCCCGGCGGCTTGGATCGCGAAGACCTTGTGGGCGCAGGCGTCATCGGCCTCATCAAGAGCGTCGATCAGTTCGACTTCAGCCGCGACGTCAAGTTCGAGACGTATGCCATCGCCTTGATCCGGGGCGCGATTCTGGAGATGTTGCGCGACGAGGACTGGGTGCCCCGATCCATTCGGGAGAAACTGAAGTCACTTGACCGCACCATGCACGCGCTGGAGGTCAAGTACGGCCGTCCACCCACGGATCAAGAGATCGCTGAGACGATGGGGATCACCGAACAGGAAGTCTCCGACCTCATGGTTCGCCTTGGGCGGACCAACATTTTCAGCTTGGACGATATGATTCCAGGCACGGACGGCGAGGACCACATCCAGTTCGTCGAACTGATCGTGGACGAGAACGCCAATCCGGGCCGCGAATTCGAAGGTCGCGAAATCAAGCGTATCCTTGGGCAGGGCGTCGATCACCTTCCGGAGCGTGAGCGGCTCGTCGTGGCTCTGTACTACTACGAGGGGCTCACGTTCAAGGAAATCGGCCTGGTGCTCGGAGTCAGCGAATCCAGGGTCTACCAATTGCACACGCAAGCACTGAACCGCCTGCGGAACCACATGAGAACGGAGGGGGCAGGGGTGCCCGCGCGCGCACGCCAGTGACGCACCGCCCGAAGCCAGCGTGGACGATCCCATCCGACCGATCAGCCACATCCTGACCACGCACGCCATCCAGCCCGATCAGCGGCGACAGCAACGCGAAGAGTCTCGGAAGCAACCGGACGACATCATCGAACTCGGCCAGGACGAGGTCGCCGAAATCGATCCCGTCGAGGTGCCGGAACCCGTCGAGGGCCCTTTGGATTTCGAGGCCTGATGCCACAATAGCCTCCTTGATGGCCAGTGTGCGGTTCGAGTTGTTGGCGGTCTGTCCCAGGACCGGGGCGCGCAGAGGGAGGCTCCACACACCGCACGGAACGGTCGAGACGCCAGCGTTCATGCCCGTCGGAACTCAGGCCACGGTCAAGACGGTTGGGAGCGAGGACCTTGAGGCGTTGGGCTACGAACTCATCCTCTCGAACACGTACCACCTTGCCTTGCGCCCTGGCGCCGATCGTATCGAGAGGTTCGGCGGACTGCACCGCTTCATGAGTTGGAAGGGCTCGATCCTCACCGACAGCGGCGGGTATCAGGTGATGTCCCTTTCCCACCGGCGGAAGTTGACCGACGCGGGCGTCGAATTCCAGTCGCACCTGGACGGAAGCGCTATGCACCTGTCGCCCGAGCGAGCGATCGGCATTCAACGCTCGCTCGGGGTGGATGTCAGCATGGCGTTGGACGTGTGCCCACCCTATCCATGCTCGCGCGAGGAGGCCGCCGAGGCGATGCGCCGAACGCATCTGTGGGCTCGCAGGAACTTGGCGGCCGCCGCCGAAGGCCAGGCCGTCTTTGGCATCGTGCAGGGAGGCATTCACACCGACCTGCGCAGCGAATCCGCCGAGTTCATCGGCTCGTTGCCTTTTGCGGGCTTGGCGATCGGCGGGGTGAGCGTCGGCGAACCCACCGAACTCCAATATCCGGTGGTCGCGCATACGGCCCCGTTGCTTCCAACGGACAAAGCAAGGTACTTGATGGGCGTCGGCCACCCGCGGGACATTCTGCATGCGGTGGCGTGTGGCGTGGACCTGTTCGACTGTGTGCTTCCGACCCGCATGGCCCGCCATCACTGCTTGTACACCCTTCAGGGGCGGGTGAACGGCATGGCCCAGAAGTGGGAGGACCACGACGGCCCCTTCGACGAGGGATCGGTGTTTCCAGCCACGGAGAGGTACAGCGCCGCCTACATTCGGCACTTGTTCAAGGCGAGGGAAGCGTTGGGCGCTCGGCTCGCCACTCTGCACAACCTGGCGTTCTACGCCCGCCTGATGCAGGAGATCAGAGCCGCCATCGTGAGCGGCTCGTGGTGCGAGTTGGACGAGCGTTACGCGAACGCTTGACCTCAGCCGATCTTGAACTCGGACTTCTCGGCCTTCGCGCCGAGTTCGACCGACTTGAGCTTGTGGTCGGCCAGTTGCTTGCGCGACTTGAGTTCCTTGACGACGGTGCGGTGGATGAGATTGCTATCGGCGTCGATGTAATACTCGACGAACACCCCGACCTGCGGCGCCTCTTCCTCCAGTACCAGCCAGCTTTGGCCGTTCCACTTGACGCCCTTCTTCAAGGCGAGCTTGCTTTCGGCCATGTTGTCGCCCTTGGCTGTGGACAGCTGGCGTTTCCAGTCGAAAAAGCACAGGACTTCGAGGTTGGCGGGCATGGCTTGGCCCAGGTTGTCCAGAGAGAACGCACGCTTCGCGGGGTCCATCCCCGGCGACCGCATCGCGATGTTGGTCCCGTCGCATACGAGCGAGGCCGATTCGCCTGGAGTGGTGATCTCGACCTTGAGAAGGTTGGGTTGGAGGTACTTGCCGGAAACCGTGACGGGAATAGCGCCGCCATCGGTGTTCAGCGTGCCCTCCATGACGAACTTGGCGGACTTCACGTTCTTGTACGTGTCCCGCATCTTGGATAGAAGGTCTTCGACGTCTTTGTCGGCGGCGAACGAGGCTGCGGCGACCAATGCGAAGAGTGGGATGAAGAGTAGCTTGCGCATGATGGAAACCTAGATACCGTAACGCCATTCTACGCGGTTCCCAGTCCCAATCGCGCGACGTCAGCCTGACCAGCCGGACCAGTCCCCGACGTACAGCGCTTCCTCGACCAAGCGCACGCCGAACCGCGAGGCCACGGCATCGCGAGCGGCTTCGGCCAACCGTCGAACGTCGGAGGCCGAAGCTTGACGCACGTTCACGATGAAGTTGGCGTGCCGGTGGCTGAACATCGCACCTCCTACGGCGAATCCTGCCAAGCCAGCCTCCTGAATCAGATAGCCTGCCGGGACCACGCCTGCATCTCTCAGGCGGATCGGCAGGTTGGGCAACCGGCTGGCGAGAGCCGGGTCTTCGACGTTCTTGAAGAAACTGCCCACGCTCGATTGGGGCGGCTGCTTCGAGATGCGTTGGCGTTGGTACTCGCGCGCTTCCTGATAGATGCCCCATCGGTTGGCTCGCTCCAGTCGCATCTTGACCCGCAACACCACGGCGTTTCGTCCAGCCTCGCGACGCAGAATCGAGTCGCGGTACGAGAATTCCATCCACGCAGGCTCGACCCATCGTCGGCGCCCCTCGTCGACGACCTCCAGAGCGGTCAAGAACTCGGAGACGTTGCTGCGATACGCGCCGGCATTGCTGACCAGCGCACCCCCCAACGTGCCTGGAATTCCCACTGCATATTCCAGACCGCCGAGGCCCGCCTGAGCCGTCTTGAGGAACAGTTCCTGGAACGCGCAGCCCGTCTCGGCGACGACTTCTGCGTGGCCTCGCACGCTCGGTCCGATCGAGATATCGGTTGCACGGTTGAGGAGGACGGCTCCCGGAATGCCCGCATCCGACGGCACGATGTTGCTGCCCGCTCCGAGCACAAACAACGGTGTACCGCTGGCGTGCGCGCCCTCGGCGGCTTCGGCGAGTTCGTCGCACGTGTGGCAGACGGCCATGGCTTGTGCTCGGCCCCCGACGCGAAGCATCGAATAGTCGCGCATGGGCACGTCGAACCGCCATTCCAGCCTCAAGCGCTCCCCCTGCCGAGCGGCCGCTTGGGCGTCGAGATACTGGGCTCCAGAATGTAGTCGGGCACCAACGAGAGCGGGTCCGCCGGAAAGCTGTATTCGCTCCTGTAGCGCGAAGCATGTGGGTAGGTGAGCCGAACCATGGCGCCACCATGTCCTAGAACTCCATCGGGCACCTCGGCCACGTGCTCAAGGAGTTGCCCGGGGCGACGCAGCACGGTGGAGCCTCGACGAACGCCGATCGCGGCTGTTCCCCCTGGCGAGATCAAGTCGAAAGCGGAGACGGCTCGCAATTCGATGCCCTCGAATCGAGACCAGGTCTTGGCGAAGGCGACGCCGATGCGAACGGCGGTGAAACCGCCGGGGCCCACATCGGCGACGAGAGTGTCGACAATCTCCCTCGGTCGTCCGTCAAGCATGCGCTCAAGCATGTCGAAGAGGGCTTGATGCGCGCGTCCTTCGCCGCACTCCATCGCGGCCACCAGGTCGGACCCCTCGAAAAGGGCCAACGAGGCAAGCGGCGACGACGTGCTGACGACCAGTGTCACCGGCTTGTCTCGACGCTCATCGCCTCGAACAGGCCGACCAACAACGACGTGGCCTTGGCGTCGAGGGAGGACTTCACCGAGTAGCTCGCGAGCCAGTAGCGGCCGTTCTCCTCCGATGCACCCAACGCATCCACGGTGGAGAGGGAACCGCCCTCTCCCTTGCCCTCGCGCAGGATATAGAGGAGAACGTTGCCCGCACGGTTCACTTTGGGCGAAGGCTCCGTACGCCGATCGACCTTCTCGAACCGGCGCAAACTTTCGCCCGAGGCTTTCATGATCGCGCGGGGCGGGGGGCCGCCGGACTGCACGGACTGTACGGTGATGACGACCGGGCCGCTCAGGTCGGAATGGCTCAGCGAGAGTCGCCCGCTCTCGTCGCGCAACGAGGTCCAACCTTCGGGAATGCGAAGGAAGACTTGATTTTCGCCGTCGTTGGCTTCGACCACGACCGGAGCCTTCACGATGCCTTTAGCCCCTGGTTCCGGAGCCTTGATGACCATGGTCTTGGGCGGCTTCGGAGGGGTGTTCGAGATGACGGGGCGATCTGGGCTGCCCGCTTGCGGCAGTTGTCCCGACGTCGTGCGAATCGTCTCCAAAACGCGTCGCCACTGGAGATTCAGCGTGTCATAGCCGGCTTCGGGGGCCGAGGCGCGAAAGTGGATCTTGAATCGAAGGTCCGAGTAGAGCAACCCCGTAAGCGTGCTCCATGCCACATCACGCCGCGAATAGGTGGTCTTGGTCAGCAACAAGGGCACCCCGAGCAGCTCTTCTTCCCACTGGCGCTCGACCTTGTGCTTCATGTTCTCGGCAACACCCTTCTGAATCGTCTGCCATGTGCCTGTTTCGCCCCGGTAATCGGTTGGGAAGAGCTCGATTTCGCCAGGTGCGATACCCTGCCCCAAGGGCACTGTGAACTCGACTTCGCCCCCTCGGCGGCGCGTGACCTTCCAGTCCTTGGGCAAGTCGAGCTCGATGGCCAACTCTTTGCTCGTGAATTTCTGGATGGGAGCGTCTTGGGCTCCACCAGCGATCAGGAGACTGCATAGTGCGATCAAGGCGGACATGGTTCCTGCCATTGTGGACGAATCGGACGGCCAAGAGATTCACGGGGTCCTGGGATGGCCCTGAGTTTTCGCTGGTCATGAGACCGTACGGGGCGAAACGCCACCATCGGTGAAGCGTACAATCACGGTATGAAGCACGTGTGGCTTGGTTGGTCCCTGCTCGCTTTGGCGATCGTCGGTTGCGGTGGCAAGGGAGGCGAGGGTGCAGGGCTCGGGCAGGTCGCTGGGAACGTCACCGACGTGAACGGCAATCCCGTGCGGGGCGCGCTGGTCACCGCGGGCAGCGTGCAAACATTCACCAACCCGTCGGGCGTCTACATTCTGGATGGTGTGCGGACCGGCGATATCCCTGTGCGCGCCGAAGTGACCCAAGATGGCGTGTCGTTCAGCGGTGAGACGGTGGCATTGGTGTTCGAGAACGAGCGCACCAAGAGTGTGAATATTCCAGTCATCCGCACCAGCCAACAAGCGACGATCCGCGGCATTGTCACCAATCGTTCGGGCAACCGAATGAAGGGCGTCAAGATCTTCGCCGTCAACGGCGGCTTGGCCAGCGTGGTCGCCATCACGGATTCCCAGGGCGAGTACCGCCTGTCGAGGCTTCAAGCCGGTCTAGACTACTACGCACAGGCGAGCGCACCGGGGTTCGTTAGCGACGACATCTCGTTCAATTTGACTGCCGGCGAGACCCGAACGCTGAACTTCGTCCTGAGCGCAGCGGGCGACCCGCGCCTGCCTGCACCTGTCATGCGTGGCGCCGTCGCGTGGACGACCCCTGCGTCTCGATCGGCCGATGCCCCCGCCTACGAGTCGATCAAGAACTTTCTCAAGCCCGAGCGGGCACAGCTTCGGCGCGTCGGAACCAGCCGGGCGGTTCCGAGCACGTTCGTCGAGATCGACCTCTACTGGAACTTTGTCGACAGCCTGAACCTGCTCGGCTATGGTGTGTATCGGGCGAACGCGAGCTTCGGACCCTTCGACGCCGTGGACTTCCTTCGCGATCCCTTGGCCGAGTTCTATGCCGACTTCAGCGACGAGTTGCGGGTGGGCAACCCGTACTACTACCGCCTGACCTCGATCAACACGCAGTTCCCCGACGGTGTCAACGGCGAATCGAATCCCTCCTCGGTCGTCTCGGCCCGCGTTCTGGGCGAACTCAACCTGCGCGTGCCCGTCGATCCATTGACGTTCCGCTGGAACCGCGC
Source organism: Fimbriimonadaceae bacterium (assembly GCA_039811705.1). Taxonomy (GTDB): domain Bacteria; phylum Armatimonadota; class Fimbriimonadia; order Fimbriimonadales; family Fimbriimonadaceae; genus UBA2387. The sequence goes on from JBDHZD010000007.1 coordinate 40,030, forward strand.
GGCCCACGCGACCCAGTACCAGGTCCTCGTGTATTCGAACTATCCGTCGATCGGCGTGACCCCTTTCTGGGCCAGCGCAAGGACGAACAACGACAGCTTGACGTACACAGGGCCGAGTTTGGAGTTCGGCAAGACCTACTACTACCTCGTCGTGGGTTATGCCAACGACGACACCGGAATCACCATGTCCGAGTTGGCCGACTTCCTGTACTCAGGGTAGGGCTGGCGAAGGCCAAGCGACAAAGGGCGGCGAGCCAGTACAATCGGGTCGCCGCCGCATCGTTGCTCCGGCCTGGTGACGCATGATCCCTCGATTCAACGAAGAAGAGACCCGGTTCCTTGCCAACGTCCGCGCTTGGGTCGCGGACTACGTTCTCCCCAACTCCCGAGCCTGGGAAGCCGACCGTGGATTCCCCGAAGATATCTGGCTCCGCTGCGCCGAACTCGGCCTGACCGGGATGACCGTGCCAGCCGAAATGGGGGGCCGAGGGTATTCGTGCACGACGTACGTCGAAGCGTGCCGCGAACTCGCCAAGGGTGACCCGGCGCTCTCGATGAACGTGGCCGCCGTCAATGCGTTGTGCTCGGCGCACTTCGTGTCGTTCGCCTCGAACGAGCAACGTGAGACGTACCTTCCCGGAGTCTTGGCGGGAACGACTCCGATGGCTTGGGGACTGACCGAGCCCGACGCTGGCAGCGACGCGCGACGTGTGAAGACGGTCGCCACCCCGATTCCGGGGCAGCCCGAGCGGTATCACCTGAACGGCGAAAAGATGTTCATCACCAACGGAGGGCGCGCGAAACTGATCATCGTGATTGCCCGGACCAGCGAGACCGAGCTGTCCGCCTTCCTCATGGAGACCGACCAGCCGGGGTTCCAGGTCGTCGAACGAATCCATACCGTCGGAGTTTCGGCGTCGAACACGGTTCGCTTCACGCTGACCGACGCCGTGGCATGGCATACGCCGTGCAAGTTTGAGCAGGCGATCGGGTTGCTCTTCCGTGGGCGTCTTGGTATCGCCGGGATGGCGGTCGGCATTGCGGAGAAGGCCTATGAGCTGATGCTGGACTATGCGAAGGACCGTCAGCAATTCAACCGACGCCTCGCCGACATGCAGTCCGTGCAGAACATGATCGCCGACAGCGCCATGGAACTCGAGGCCGCCCGGCTGTTGCTTCACAAGGGTGCGTGGCTCTTCGACGAAGGCAAGCCGGTGGTCACCGAGGCGTCCTACGCCAAGCTGTTCGCCAGTGAGACGTCGAACCGGGTGACGAACCGAGCGATCCAAATCCACGGCGGACGGGGGATGACCCAAGCCCACCTGGTCGAGAAGCTTTGGCGCGATGCGAAGCTCACCGAGATCGGCGAGGGATGCAGCGAGATTCAGCGTCTCGTGATCGCCAAGCAGGTTCTCCGCTAACGCGGAGCCGGTTCAGCTCACGATGCCCAGCGGCGTGCCCGTCTTCCATGCTCCACGCGTGAAGTCGGGCACGTCTTGCACCTGTCCGCGTCGTGCGACTGATCGCTCGGAAAGGGGAGCGACGGCCGTCCAAGCGGCGGCATCGTACACGTCCTGATCCAGTGGCAGTCCGTTGCGCAGGCAATACACGATGCGCCACAGCATGATGAAGTCCATCCCGCCGTGTCCGCCTTGGTTGGCGGGGTCGTTGGCGATGCGCTTCCACAACGGGTGGTCGTACTTCTCGAGAATCGCACGGATGTTTTCGCGTTCGACCCATCGCTCGGTGCTGGGCGTTTCGCCTTCGATGACCACGCGGTTGGGGAAGCCGCCCCACACGCCCTTGGTCCCTTGGATGAGGTTGTGGCGCGTGTAAGGACGGGGCAGTTGCTCGTCCCACTGGACCATGATCGTCTTGCCCAGCGCGGTCTTGATCATCGTGGTGTTGATGTCGCCGCAGACGAACTTGCCCTTGTTCCACTTGTGGTCGGCGGGGAAGTTCTTCTTGGCGTAGATCTCGCGCACGCGGGCGTTGCAACTCATGCTGGAGAGGTAGTCCAGCCGGTCGCCTCGGTTGATGTTCATGTACTGCGCGACGGGGCCCAAGCCATGCGTCGGGTACAGGTTGCCGTTCCGCTTCATGTAGTGGGGCGTGCGCCACGAACCGGTGCCCCGCTCGACTTCGTGCATCTGGCCGCGCAAGTCGTGGATGTAGGCGGCCTCGCCGTGAAGGAGCTCGCCGAACACGCCCAGGCGGCACATGTTGAGCACGGCCAGTTCCTCGCGCCCGTAGTTGACGTTCTCCATCATCATGCACAGCTTGCGCGTCTTCTCGGACGTGTCCACCAGCTTCCAGCATTCTTCGATGGTCAAGCATGCAGGCACCTCGATGAACGCGTGTTTGCCGTTGTTCATCGCGTCCACGGCCATGCGCGCGTGCTCTTCCCAGGGGGTCGAAATGATGACGATGTCGATGTCGTCCCGTTGGAGCATCGCCTTGTAGCTGTCCTTTCCGGGGCCGTAGACCGTGGGCTTGGGCCGGCCCTTGTCCGTGCAGTACTTGGCGGCGCGCTCGGCCCAATCTGGATAGAGGTCGGCGATGCCTTTGACGTCCACGCCGTCGATCAGCAACATCTGCTGGACGTGTCCGCTGCCTCGTGCGCCGACTCCGATGAACCCGACCCGCACGCGGTCCATCTTCGGCGCGGCGACGCCCATCATCGTCTTGGCGTTGCTGGCGGGTTGCGACTCGGCGGCAAGGGTCCTGGCGGAGGCGAGCGAGACCCCGGCGGCAGCGGCGGAGGCGAGGAATTCGCGGCGGTTCAGCTTCTTGCTCATAGCTAATCCGAACGGTACCCCACGCGGGAGAGCTTCGCCATACTGTAGGTCATGCGCGCCCTCCGCCACAGAGACTTCGCCCTCTTGTGGTTCGGCGCGTTCTTCTCGTTCTGCGGCTCGTGGGTTCAAAACGTGGCGCAGGGGTGGCTGGTCTACGACCTCACGGGCGACAAGGCGAAGCTGGCCTTGGTCTCGTTCATGGGCATGGTGCCCGTCTCGTTCATCGGGCCGATCGCGGGCGTCGTGGTAGACATGGTGAACCGGCGAATCCTGCTCATCGGCACCCAACTGGTGTTCGCGAGCTGCGCCTTGTTCCTGTCGTACGCGACGTGGCAGGGATTCGTGCGGTACGAGCATATTCTCGGCGCGGCCCTGCTGATCGGCATCAGTTCGAGTTTGGAGATGCCCGCCCGCCAATCGCTGGTGAGCAGCGTCGTGCCGAAGGAGGACCTCGCAGCCGCAGTTCCGGTCAATGCGATGGCGTTCAACGTGGCCCGTGTTTTGGGTCCGGCCTTGGGCGGGCAGATGCTCGCGTGGTTCGGCCCAAAGATGTGCTACCTCGTCAACGGCCTGAGCTACATCGGCCTGATCAGCGCCGTGCTGGCGATCCGGGCCAACCTCGGCGCGTCGCAGAAGCGGACGTGGAAGATCAAGGCGTTGCTCGTCGATGGCATTCGCTACACCCTCTCGCACCCCAAGCTCAAGCCGCTGTTCGTCTTGGAGGTGGTGACTTCGACCTTCGGGTTGGCTTATCTGGCGCAGATGCCCGCCATCGCGCGGGACCTGCTTGGGCTGGGCGAGCAGGGGTTGGGGTGGTGCATGACGGCCATCGGGGTCGGCGCGATCACGGGGCTGGTGACCGTGTACAGACTCACCGACCGCCACGTCAAGGGACGCTTGGTCCGGGTCGCCCTGCTGAATATCGCGGTGTGCTTGTTGTTGCTCTCGGTGGTGCGCGCGCCTTGGGCGGCGTACGTCATCTTCGCCGTGCTCGGCGGCTCGACGGTCATGCAGTTCAATACGACGAACACGATCTTCCAACTGGTGGCCCCAGAAAACCTCCGTGGGAGAGTGATTTCGATGCACGTTTGGGCCATTTCAGGCCTAGGCCCGTTCGGCGCTTTGGCCCTTGGCTTCGTCGCATCTTATGCGGGCTTGCCGACGGCGTTGGCGGTGGGCGGGAGCTGTGTGCTCATCGGAGCTGCCACGGCTTTGCTCAAGCGATGGGACTTCGAGACCCGCGACCTCGCGGAGGAATGAGAACAAGGCTGAGGAGCCAACCTGCTCCGACGCACAACGCGCACCCCGCGAAGGGAGCGTACTTCGCGCCGAGGGTTCCCAGATGCTCGTCCGACCCATAGAGCGCCGACCCGAGAGCTGTCCCAATGATCGCACCGAGACCTTGTGCCGCCATGATCGCGCCTGTGTTCGCACCCCGGCGGGCGGGATCCAATTCGCTGACTGCCGTATACCAAGCCGGCAAGGCCAGCAAGAAGCCCAAGCCGGTCAAGCCCGCCCCAAGGGCGAGGATGGATACCGCTTCGCTCGTCACCGACCAGGTTGTGCCGTCTCTGACCAGAAAGAGCGATGACGCCCATAGTCCGACGACTCCGACGAGGCAGGAGAACAGGCCCGCCACCACCGCACGTTGCGAACCCAGCCGCTCGCCAAGCCGAGCCATCGGCACCGACAGGCTGGCCATGGCAAGGACCCCCGGGACCACGAGCAGGCCGAACTGGACCTCGCTGAGCCGGAATACGTCGGACGCGAACAGCTTGACGATCGCCATCGGAAGGCCGATGCCCACAAAGGTGACGACGGCGATGACCATCGGTCCCGGAATGCGTCTCCACGCACCGACATCGAACTGCGCGCCTTCCTGCTGGCGCGACGCGTGCGATTCCTTCAGCCAGACGGCGACGGCGAAAGCGAGCGCGAAAAGTGCAGCCGCCAGCCAGAAGCTCCCCGTCTTCGCCGGAAGGTGCAAGAGGGGGGACAAGTGTTCGTTGGCCCAACCGCCCAAGGGAAGAGCGAGCCCAAGACCTCCTAGATAGCACAGGTTCAGCACCGACATGGCCCTTTGGCGCCGCCCTTCGCCGGCCACATCTCCCATCATGGCGAAGATCGCAGGCCATATCATGCCCGCGCCCACACCGTCCAGGATGCGGAGAGCCATGAACCAGGCGACCTCGGCGCCACCTTGCGGGATGGCCACCGTTCCCAAAGCGCTGCACGCCGCCAAGAGAGGCCCGGCCACCAGCAAGGGTCGGCGACCGATACGGTCGCTGAGGCGGCCCATCGGCCCCTTCGCCAAGGCCTCGGTTGCCAAGAAGACCGCCAAGACCGCACCTGCAGAACCGGCATGCAGGGCGCGAGAGTGGGTCAAGAACACGGGCATGGCCGAGATGTTGACCATGGCGAAAGCCGTCTCGCAAAGCAACGCAAACACGAGCATCCGGCGGAGGCCGACCGTGTCAGCGAGTCTTACCGCGTCCACAACGCCCCCAGAACAACGCGATAGGCGGGCTTGGCTGCTCGCGTATAGGCCTCGGAGTGATGCCTTGCGCGGAAGCCGCGGCGGGCAAGGTCGGCATCCAGGCGTCTCCATTCCTTGTGGTTCAGGTGTGGCGAAGCGGGTGCTTCGCGCAAACGATGACCAAGCATGGACCAAGCCTCGCGCAAAGCTGCCGTGTCCGACGTGAACGCCTCGGCCGACCGGAGGAAGATCTGAAACACCATTTCCGCATCAAGATCGGCGGCCTTCGCCGGACGCAGATTGACCCGAAGAATCCGGCCTTCAGGGTCAAGGGCAACCGTTGTCGGCTCCTGCGGCAGCGGTGGGCCCACGCTCTGCCATTCGCTCTCGAACCATGAACGCGGGCCATCCTCGACGGCAATGGCGTGTTCGCCTCCGTGAGTGGCGTGATACAGCCACTTGTAGGCGTCCTCGATGCGCGTTTCGGGTTCGCGGCGCCAAGCCGTCAGGGCGTGGCTCACCAGGGCCTCCGAAGACGCACTCGGCTGGATGGTCATGGCGGCGAGCGCCAGCAGGGCGATCACGGACTGATTATGGTTCCTGAAGCCAGGGGTACCCTTGGACCCGAACCCGATGGCGACCATTTACGGACCAGAACACGTCGTGCCCGCCTCCATCCTCGCCGCCAAGGTGGGCGTCCTGGGCTACGGGGGCCAGGGCCATGCGCACGCACTCAACTTGAAGGACAGCGGATGCGATGTGCGTGTGGGCTTGCACGCAAGTAGCCAGAGCCGTGCACGTGCCGAGAGCCAGGGGGTTGTCGTGGACTCGGTCGCCGACGTCGTGCAATGGGCGGATGTGGTGATGTTCTGCACGCCCGACGTGCCGATGCGGCACATCTACTCGGAAAGCGTCGCACCGCACTTGCGGGAGGGTCAAACCCTGCTGTTCGCTCATGGATTCAACATTGTCTACGGGCTGATCCAGCCGCCCGATAGCGTCGATGTCGCTTTGGTTTCGCCGAAGGGGCCGGGGAAGCGGCTTCGCGAGGAGTACCAAAGAGGATCGGGCTTGGCCGGTTTGGTCGCGGTTCACCAAGATGCGAGCGGCAAGGCGTTGGAGACCGCTCTCGCCTACGCGTGGGGCATCGGCTGTGCCCGCGTCGGGTTGCTGGCCACCACGTTCAAGGAAGAGACCGAAACGGACCTGTTCGGCGAGCAGACGGTGCTTTGCGGAGGCATCCCGGAACTGATCAAGGCGGGGTTCGAGACCTTGGTCGCGGCGGGATACCAGCCGGAGGTGGCGTTCTTCGAGTGTATGCACGAGACCAAGCTGATCGTCGACCTTCTCTACGAAGGAGGCTTGGAGCATATGAGACGCTCGATCTCGGACACCGCCGAGTGGGGCGGCTACGAGGTCGGGCCGCGCGTGGTCGGCCCTGAAGCCGAGGCGGCGATGAGCGAGGCGTTGCGAGCGATTCAGGATGGGTCGTTCGCGCGCAAGATCGTGGCCGAAATGGACGGTGGCGGGGCGCAGATGCGACGGTACCGTAAGACAGAGGCCGACCACCCCATTCAAGACGCGAGTCGCGTCATGCGGGAGATGATGGGCCTAGAGCCTTGAGCGGATCCCCGATGGCGTCCCTTGGTGCGCTATCCTTGCAATTGCTTCACCACGCGGTCGAGGAAGAACTTGGCTCCATACGGACCGTTTCGCTTCGAAGCGGCCTCCACCTCGGCGTACAAGCCCTCGATCTTGTTCTGCTGCACGACGCGGACGGCGGCCAGCACGGTCTCCCAGTCGGCATCGCGTAGGCAGGCCCGCAAGGCGGAGTCCCGCTCGTTGCTCATCGCGGCTGGCAGGTTGCTTAGGGCTGCGACCGTCCGTTTGCGCAGCGCTCCCGATCCTCGTGCAGCCGTCGTCAAGATCAGGTCCTGACCCTGCTTCACCGTGGCGAGATGGCGGTACGCGTTGTTGGCAATGACATCGCGCAGCGACTCGATGCGCGTGGCGGCGAGAAGCGTCTGGTAGTGGGCCTCGACGCCCCTGTCGGCCAAGGCGCTCATGGCCCCGAGCACGACGGCAGTCGGCTGCTGGGCGTTGATCAGCGAAACGAAGGTGCGCACGTCTTCGTCTTCAAGTCCCATTTGGGACAAGCCTCTCACGGCGTCAGCGCGACGGCCGTAGTTTGCGTGTCGCAGTTCGTTGCGGAAGAACGATCGGAGTTCGGGATTCCTCGCGTTGGCCAATCGGCGGGTGGTGCCGAATACCGGGAACGGGCCCTGATCCGCTTCGATGACGGGAAGGAGAGCGATCGCGGCCGCCATATCTGCTTCGATGAGTTGTCCGAGCGCCTCGTCGCGGTCTATGGCGTTGGGCGCGAAGCGAACAATCGCAGCGAGTTCCTCGGTGGCCCATTTGGGTGTGTATTCGCGAAGGAAGTCGTGATGCGGGTCGAAGAGCACGACGTCTGGCTTGCGGTCTCTTTTGAATCTGAACTCGTGCGACGCTTCGGAGAGCGGCGCGCTCGACTCGGAGAGGTTGCCACCGTCGATGAAGCCGACTTTGGCGTCGATCCGGTAGATGGGCGTTCCGTTCGCCGTGTTCTGGGTCTGTTTGATCGTGGCGACGACCTCTTTGGTTTCCTCGTTCCACGTCCACTCGAACGCAATCACGGGGTGGCCCGGGAGTCGGATCCACTGGTCGAAGAACGGTTTCATGTTGATGCCGCTCGCATCGGTCATGGCGCGCTCGAGCTGATATGTCTCGACAGGCTGGTGTCTGTGGCGGGTCAGGTACAGGTTGATGCCCTTGAAGAACGCGTCGTCGCCTAGGAATCGCCGCATCGTGTGCAGAATTACCCCGCCCTTGGGATACGAGTGCGAGTCGAACATCGCATCGCCGTCAGGGTACAGGTTGGTGGACAGGGGCCTCATGTAGCGGCGAGCCTCCTGGAAATAGGCCCTCATGTTGCCGTCGGTCTCCTGCTCGTAAGCCGCTTTCCCCCGGGCGTGTTCCATGTAAACGGTCTCAAAGAACGTGGCGAAGCTTTCGTTGAGCCAGATGTCGCCCCACGTCTTGCATGTCACAAGGTCGCCGAACCACTGGTGGGCGAGTTCGTGGGCATTGAGCCCCGCCATGCCACGGAAGTTGGCCTTGCCGTCGGTGAGGTTGAAGAACCCGAGGATCGTGTTGGACACGTTCTCCATGCCGCCGCCGAAGTCGTACATTGCGCTCTGCGCGTACTTGTTCCACGGGTACTTCACGCCTGTGACCTTGCTGAACACGCTCAGCATGTCGGGCGTGTCATCGAAGCTGGGTGCGATGAGGTTGCGGTAGCCCTTGGGCACCACATAGAGCAGTTCGACCCCCTCCCAAGTGGCGCGTTCGATCTCGAGCGGCCCGCCGTACAGCGCCAACAGGTAGGTCGCGTGGGGCTGGTCCATCTTCCAATGGAAGGTGGTCGTGGTCCGCGTGGTCTGACGGCCCATCAGTTTGCCGTTGCCGAGTACCTCCCAGCCCGTGGGAACCGTGGTTCGCGTCTCGCTGGTCGCGAAATCGTTGGGGTAGTCCCAAGTCGGGACCCATTCGCTGTTGTATTCGGTCTCGCCTTGGGTCCAGAAGCCGACGCGCGTTTCGACGCCGTCGGTGGGTTCGATCCAGTGCCAGCCCCCTTCTTCGCCGAATGTGCCGCCCTTGAGTTCCTTCGAGCGGTAGGTGGTGCCGAGTTGGATGGTCTTTCCTCCCGCCACCTCGCCTGCTTGGATGAACAGGTTGCGGCCATCGCGCTTGAACGGGACGACGCGGCCGTTGACCGTTGTCTCCAGAACTTCGAGACTTTCTCCAGCGTGAATCAGGAGTGGCTCTGCGGTGGTGCGGAACGGTGACACGTGGTTGACCACCTTGCCGCGGAGCATCCTGCCAGGGTAGTCCACCTCGAGGTCGAGCTCGACGTGAATCAGGTCGAACTGTCGGTCCGGTGCGTACTGCGGTTTCAGGTTGGCGGCGTCGAACGGGTTGCGCCGTCCCTGAGCCAGAGAGAGTGCCGAGAGGGCGGCCAGTGCAGCGAGGGCAAGGAGCGCGAGGGGACGACGAAGCGTCATGCCGCTAATCATACAGCCTAGCGCATCCGTCAGGCTTGCTCGAACGCGCGGAGCCGCTCGATGAGCGCTTCTCGAACGGAGGGCCACTCCTCGCGGATCACGCTGTACATGGCCGTGTCACGGTAGACGCCGTCGCACGTCAGGAGGTGGCGCCGAAGGATGCCCTCGAATCTCGCGCCCGCCTTCAGGATCGCTCGTCGGCTGCGTTCGTTGCGGGCGTCCGTTTTGAGTTGAACCCGAACCGCGCCCATGGATTCGAAGGCGTGCTGAAAGAGAAGAAGCTTGGCCGTCGGGTTGACGTGTGTCCCGCGCGCATCTTCCGCGTACCACGTTCTGCCCACCTCGACGCCCTTGTCGTAGGGACGGAGGTCCATCATGCTTGAGCATCCAACGACCCGCTCGCCGTCGAGGACGAGAAACGCAGCGTTGTTGTCCAGACTCAGGAGCGCGTTGCCAAACGCCTCGAACGTCTCCCAACTGGGGTCCTCGGGCCGGAGCGAGGGGTAGTAGCGAAAGGTATCAGGTGGCGTGACCGACCAAAGCGCTCTCAAGTCGCTGGTCTCAAGCAACCGAAGGGTCACCGATCCATGCCGGAGGACGGGATCGCCCACCCATTCGCGGGGCTTGGCGTCGGCGCTCATCGGACGAGACGAAAGAGGGAAGCATCGGGTTTGCCGTTGACGGCCAGGTTGACGTCCCAGGACCCCATCACGGTCATGAGGCGACCGGAGTCCTGGATCTGAGTCGTCAGCGTGTACCTCCGCAGGTCGCCGGCTTCGTTGATGTACATCTCGTAAGTGCCTGTGACGTCGGCTTCGCCATAGGGCCGATAGCGCCCGGTGATCCGGTGGACGCTCTCCTTTTGCAGGGTCGTCTTGCCGACATAGGACAGGGTCGCCCACTGATTGCGGCGGTAGGTCAGGTCTTCCTTGCGCGAGATGGCCAGGTCCAGCGGAACCGATCGATCGAGGAGTGCCTTGGAACTCGCCGCGTAAACTCCGCCCAGGTCCAGAGTGCCGAACTGGGTGGACACGGCTTCAACCAGCCGTTTCAGGTTTTCGCTCCCAGGGAGGTTCTCGGGTGTGTTGTAGCTGAAGTACCTCCCGTCGCACGTGATCAGCACCTCGCGCGTTTCTTCGCCCTTGAACGTCTGCTTGATGTACAGCTTGTTTGGACGCTCGTACTGGAGCACAGTGGTTGCCGAGACCGTTTGGGTGCCCAGGCCCTGTTGCATGGCGATCGTGCCCGTCATGCTGTCGGCCTCGTGGTAACGGGCGATCATCTTCGAAACGATCGAGGCTGCCGAGGGCGCTTGCTGCGAAAGGGCTAGGGCGGCGATTCCGAGAGTCAACATCTTATGTCTTGGTCCACTTGGTGTCCGGCACGCCTGATTGGCGATTCGCATAGCGGGCGGCGACGAACAGCCAATCGGATAGACGATTGATCCACGCCATCGCATCGCGCCGCAGGGGCTCTTCGCTCGAAAGAGCGACCATCAACCGTTCTGCGCGGCGGCAAACGGCTCGTGCCATATGGAGTCTGGCCCCTGGTTCTTTGCCTCCCGGCAGAATGAAGGCGTCAAGGGCGGGCAGGTCCGCCTCCATGCGGTCGATATCCTTCTCCAACATCTGAATGTCGCTGGCTTCAACCGAGACGAGAGTCTGTTTGCCGGGCGCGCAACCGACTTCGGCGCCGAGATCGAACAGCCGATGTTGGATCGTACTCAAGGTGGCGACCAGCGAGGGCGTGGGCCCGCTCGCCACCACCAGACCGATGGCGCAGTTCAGCTCGTCGAGCGTGCCAAGGCATTCGGTGCGAAGGGAAGCCTTGGAAATGCGGGTGCCGCCGTAGAGGCCCGTTGTGCCGTCGTCTCCGGTCTTGGTATAGATTCTCATCGCCGCGTCAGGACCATCCAAACGAATCTAGGCAAGGTGAGCGCTTTAGGCAGCTTCTTGGGGTTGAGCAATGTGCGCCAAAGCCACTCCAGATTGAGACGCTGAATGATCGCGGGGGCGCGCTTGGCCCGGCCACTGAACACGTCCAGCGACCCGCCGACGCCAATCGAAACCTTCGCCCGGTGAATGGCCTTGGTGGCGGCGATGAACTTCTCCTGCCGCGGAATGCCCATCGCCACGAACAGCACGTCGGGATGAAGCCCGGCCACCTCCTCGGCGACCAGCGCGTCGCTCTCGGAAGGGAAGTAACCGTGTCGGGTACCCACGATGTTGCATCCCGGATACTTCAAACGCAGTTTCTCTGCCGCCGTTTCGGCCACCCCCGGTGCGGAGCCCAGGAAGTAGATGCGCCATCCGTGGTCGGCGCTTGCCGCGCAAATGCGATCCACGAGATCGACGCCGCTGACGCGCTCTCGCAGCTTGTGTCCCCCCCGTGCGAGCGCCCAGAGGACGCCGATGCTGTCTGCCGTCACCATTGCGGCCGACCGATAGATCGAAGCGAGGAGCGAATCCGTCTGGGCGGCGACGAGACCGCTGGCGTCAGCTGTGACCACCTGCGACGGCTCGCCACGAGCGATCAATTCGCCGATACGGGCCATCGCGCCGTTCATATCGACCAAGTCCACCGGTGCGCCAAGCACTTCGCCTGTGGCGCGTGGCAACGACGTTGTCGAACTCGTTTCGGCCGAGTCGGTCATGTGGGGAGATCGTACCCGCTGGGCGAACCGGCTCTAGAACGGCTTCCGCGTCGCACTGGGGCGGAACCCTGGCTGAGAGAGCACAACCGCATCAAGGGCCAAATCGATGCCGTCCGTCGGCTCGACCTGAATGCGCAAGCGGTTTTGCGATGGCTTGAGCCGCGTGACGCCCATGCGGAACCACGCGAACCCGTTGCCATACCCCTCGACCGGCGGAACGGCGATCTTGAGGGCGACGTCATTGACGACTGCGGATACGAGGGGTCTGGATCGCTCGGGGATGCGAGCAGCCAGCCAAACTTCCACCTCTTGGCTCGCCAACACGGAACCAAGCGCCACGTCCACGGCGAAGGGTTCCGAATCCAGAGCCAGGGGCGACGTCAGGCTGAGGCACCCGCGTTGCGATGCGCTGGGCTCGGTCATGGCCGCGCTGAAGTTGTTCGTCCTCATGTTCTCGGCTTCCAGCCAGACGAAGCGCCCGACTTTCCGCGATGCCTTGTCGACTTGATTGCGCAACAGCTCGTATCCCGAAAAGGGATTCCGGTCCATGGCGTTCAGGCCGTCCTTGAAAAAGAATCGCTCTTCGGTCAGGTCCACCCGAATCGTCTCGTTGAGCTTGAGCATCGCGTCGAAAGCTTGCACGGTCTCCTCGAAACTCGGCTCGGGCACGGGGACTTCGTCAGTGCCATAGATGCGCAACGGCGTGTCCGAAAGAGTCACTTCGACACCGCCTTTGACGATCTTTGGATTGGGATCGATACCATCCACGCTCTCGAATTTGGCAAGCTTGGGATCAAGCATCCGCAACTTCACGCGTCCGCCGCCCAGCGTGGTCCAGACAGCCACAAAGGACTGGCCCTGTTCGCGGTAGCGGTATCCGAATACGCGCGAGCCGAAGTCCAATCGGTCGCCGTCGGCAGGGGAGGGAAGCCACCAGTAGCCGTTGGGCAGGCGGGCGGTGTGCGCCGGGTTGAGCGCGTTAGCGGGGAAGAAGAGGGGCCTTGGTTTCCACTGGCCGAGACTGAAATCCGCCGCGCGAAGCGCCGCCTCTGACGCAATGGCCCGCATGACTTCGGGATCGCGGGTCTGAAAGTACCAACCTCGGACGCCCATCGCTGCCGTCTCCGCGACCAGATCGCTCACGGTGGTCTGCTCGGAAGGCTTGCCCGGCCACGAGAGAGAGGTCGCCGGCATCCAGCAGGGCGCCGACCACCGCAGGCCTGTGGATACGGCTGGACCGCTGGCTACTGCAAAGTCTTTCATGGCCGTGCCCGAGGCCCTAACGCCGATTCCCGTCAGCCCGGACGAACGCTTTTCGTAAACCGAAGCCCAACCGCCAAACTCCTGCACCACCGGGGCGCCCGCCAACGCCTGCAAACTGCGCGTGAGCGAAGCGAATCGGCGGGTTTCCGCTTGGGCCACAACAGCCTTGAGGTCGTTCCAATAGTTCGATTGTCGAGGCTCGCAGGGGTAGAGGCTGTCGTCCTTGGGGTCCCAGAGACGCGCCGGACCACGCGTGCTGCTCCAAAGCGGTACGAGCCGAGCGAGATGGCGGAAGTCGCGCACCGGCGCGCTGCTCATGGACCAAGCCCGCATGGCCGTCTCCACCGAGCGGTAACGCTGGCGCAGGTAATCGGCGAATTCGATGCGGAGTAGCTCGCTGTCGGGGACAAAGTCGGTCGACGCTGTTCCCATCGCGGGCATGCGCCCCAGGGGGTTCAGCAATCCTCGGAACCCTGGTCCCGGACGCACACGGGTCAGGGTGGCGAGCATTTCGTCGCGGCGAGCATCGAAGCCCTCCCAATAGTCGGGCGCCTTGAGGCTTTGGATGCGTCCGTAAATGTAGAGGTCCGAGTCGAGAGTCGGCCCTTGAAGCTCGAACGTCAGGCGGCCTCCCTCGGCCTGGATACGCTGCGCCCGAGAGAGCGACCCATCGCGTGCATTGACTGTGGTCGCCAGAGCGTAGTCGCAGCCCGGAAAGCGAAAGCTGAACTCTTTGCGCGAGGCGAGTTTGGGCACGCGATAGCTCTGTGGTTCGATGATGAATCCGGGTGCCATCGGAGCCAGCGAATCGACGGCGATCAGGTACCGCATACCGCCTTGCTCGAGTGCGAGAATGGCCTCGGCCCAGCCCGTGCCATCGGCGGGGAGGTCGACGATCACATCGGTGACGCCCGATTCCTTGGCCCGGCGCACCTCGTCGACCGATCCGGGGATGCGCAACCCGACAGGCAGATAGGGTTCGCCGTTCCAGATCAGCGTGTTGTGATCGTTCACGGTCCAAGCGGCCTGAACGCCAAGGAGAAGAGCGAGGGTTGCGGAGACGACCACTGGCCCCAAGCCTACCCGTGTTGGTGGTCACTCCCCGCCCTTCGCAGGCGGGGAGTTCGGGACGTCATTCCTCGTCGTCTTGGACGGGAGTCGTGGTGATACCGGCGACTTTGCCGTCTTGAATCAGAACGCCGAGTTGCAGGCCCGGATAGTACAGCCATTCCTCGGTTTGCCCGCCCTTGGCGAGCGGTTTGACCAGCCCGCCCTTTGGGTTGAGGATCTTGCCGAAGTCGGCCTCAGACATGCCGACCGTGATCCGGAGATTGGTGCGCGAGCCCTCATCTACGGTCCGCAACACGACGTAGGAATCCGGCACATACGAGGTGAGCCGCATGACAAACGAGGGGTCTTCGGAGAAGCACGTGAACTGGCCACCCTTCCAACGCCACTCGTTGAGGTTCGGGTAGCGGTCGTCGAACTTGAGGCGGATGTCCGCCTTGCCCATCGCTGCGACCAGGTCTCCGATCGGCAAGAAGCGGCTCACTTCCTTGCCGTCGACCACCATGCTGACCACGCGGCACAGGTAGGCAGGGGCGGGTTGGATCGCGACCGGCTGAAGGTTGGCAGACTTGCATACCGCCTCGTACTCCCTCTTGACCGCACCATAGAACTGGTTGAGCGAGGGCGTGAGTTCCAGCCAGGTCTTGAGCATCTCTGCGGCATGGGCTGCATCTGCACCGACAACCGAGGACGCGCCCAGGCGACCCAGATTCTCGCCAACAGCGGCATTGAACTCGTCCGTGTCCTTGGTGGCCTCCACCAAGGCCTTTGCTGCCTCACGGCTCTTGCCAAGGCGTTGCAGTCCGAGCGCCATGTTGTTGGCCTTGCGGAGCCGCGTCTCATCGTCGGAAGGACGCCACTTGGCGAGCATTTCGACGCCCGCATCGATGCGTTGACCGTCTGGATCAAGGACCCAGGCGAGTCCCTCCAGGTCGTCGAGTCGTTCGTGCCCTGCGGCATTGCGCCGGGCCTGAGCGACCAGGGCGAGGGCGGCTTGGTACCGTGCTCTGTCTTCGGCGCGAATCTCGGGGTCTCGGTTGAGCGTGAGCGACACATCGACGATCGCAGGACCGAAGTCGGGCCGGAGCCACTTCTCTTGGACGGCAACGGGAAGTTTGTCGAAGTAATCCATCAAGCTTGCCAGGCCCGCGTTGACCCAAGCCTCCTTGAATGCCGGTTCGCGCTCCGAGGCCTTCTTGAACATCTCGGCGGCGAAAAGAAAGCGTCGCGCCTCCATGAACGCCAGTCCCATGTCGAATTCGAGAACGGCCCTCACGACGCGCGGGTCGTCAAGGAAGCGAGACGCCCGCTCTTTGGGGTCGGGGTGGGTTCCAGAGAGACGGTTGATCCAGCTCCCGGTTCGGCCCCTGGCCTCGTCCAGTTTGAGCAGCATCTGCGCCATATGGTCTTTGGAGTGGCCACCGCGCTGAAGCAAAGTGGCGCCTGTCGCGTCGGCCTCGAGTTCTTGCGTCCTGGTCCAGAATTGGCTCAGGTCCCTTGCGGCTGGTTCGGAAGGTGAGACGTGACCGCACGCGAGATGGGACACCTCGTGCGCGACAACGGCACGGATCAGGTCCTTGTCGTCTTTGAGAAACTCGACCAATCCGGTGAAGACGACCATCTTGGCTTGAGGCTTCTTGCCCTCTCCCTGGTCGATCGCCGTCGCGAACGCGTTGACTACCGGGCGCTCGACGATTTCGCATTCGATCGGGTAGGCGTAGTCAGGATGCCTCGGGGCGATGGCTTCAAGCTCCTTGACCATCGTTTTCAACTCATCGAGGGTCAGTGCGTGGACGCCAGCGGCCACAGCGATAGCCAAGGTCGATGCCGCGGTTCGGGCGAGCTTCGAGAGAAAGGAATGTCTCATGTTCGGTTGATCCAATGTGTTGGCGGCATCGTTGCGTCGCCGAACGAGCATGACGTGCGCCTCGGCGGGGCGTTTCCAGGTCGTGGGCCCGGAGGTCACAGGTCGTGGGTCCAAGGTACCTGATCGGTGGTTCACGCCCATCTCTGAAGGCGCTTCTGATCGCTGTGGCCCTGGGGCAGCGCTCGGATCGGTGAACACCCAACCCTAGGAGACCACGAAGCTTTCCCAATCCGAGCAGAAGCGCACCACCAGATTCTCATCGTTGACGATGCCCATCGAGCCATAGAACGGCAAGGCGTCGTCGTGCGAGATCGTTGCGATCGTGATGTTCGCGGGGCCACCGGCCTTCTCGACGGCCATTTCGACGAGTTTCCGTCCGATGCCCTGCCGCACATACGAGCGGTCCACGCCCAGATCGGTGAGGAACAGGAAGTAGGCCCAATCGGTGAGGCCGAAGCAGATACCCACCAGAAGTCCGTCCTGGTTGCGCGCCGTCAGGCACAGGTCTACATTGGCCAACACCTTGGGGATGCGGGACTCGAAGTCCTGCCTGGGGTACTGAGACCCCAGATCGGACCGTTTCAAGAAGTCCACATACTCGTCGAACTCGAGCCGTTCGCGATCCGAGTAGACGACCATGCGGCCCTAGTTGCCCACGAGTTCTTTCGAGCCTTCGCCGGCCTCTTGGGCATCGATTCGGCGGAAGATGACCTTGTTGTCGTCGTCCAGATCGGCCAAGATGGCATCGCCCGCATGGAACCGGCCGAGCAACATCTCTTCGCTGAGAGGGTCTTCGATGAGCCGTTGGACGGCTCGGCGAAGCGGACGCGCGCCGAGGTTCGGGTCGTAGCCCGAATCGACCAGCATGTCCTTGACCTTCTCGGAGAGGTCGATCGTGATGCCCATCGCGGCGGCCTGCTCGTTGACCCGCTTCAGGTAAAGGTCGGCGATCCGGAGGATCTCGTCGCGCATCAAGTGGTGGAACACGATGACCTCGTCCACGCGGTTGAGGAACTCGGGTCGGAAGAGTTTCTTCATCTCCTCCAGCATCTTGTTCTTCATCGCCTCGTAGGTCTTGGGGTCGGTGGTATCCACCTTGATCGAGCGGAAGCCCAGACCCTGATCCGCTTCGATCGGCCGCACGCCGACGTTGGACGTCATGATGATGATCGTGTTGCGGAAGTCCACCGTTCGCCCTTGCGAGTCGGTGAGTTGGCCATCTTCCATCACTTGCAGGAGGATGTTGAAGACCTCGGGGTGCGCCTTCTCGATTTCGTCGAGCAGGACCACGCAGTAAGGGTTGCGGCGAACCTGTTCGGTAAGTTGTCCGCCCTCGTCGTAACCCACGTAGCCGGGAGGTGCGCCCACCAATCGCGACACCGAGAACCGCTCCATGTACTCGGACATGTCGATCCGAACCATGTTGGATTCCTTGTCGTACAGATAGGCGGCGAGGGCCTTGGCGAGTTCCGTCTTTCCAACGCCGGTGGGGCCAAGGAAGATGAAGCTGCCCATGGGGCGCTTGGGGTCCTTCAGGCCGCTGCGCGAGCGGCGGATGGCTCGGGACACGGCGCTGACTGCGTCTTGTTGCCCGATGATCCGCATGTGGAGGTCGTCCTCCATGCGGAGCAGCTTCTGAGACTCGGCTTCGACCAGTTTCATCACGGGAATGCCGGTCCACGACTGAACGATCTGGGCGATCTCGGTGTCGTTGACGACCGGTTCCTTGCGCTCGCGCCCGGCCCAAACTTCCTCGCGCTCGAGAACGCTGGTCTCCAGTTCGTCCACTTCTTGCCTGAGTTGCTCGAAGCGCTCGGTGTCGGCCTCGCGACGCTTGATGTGGTCGAGTTCAGCTTCGAGTTTCTTGAGTCGAACCTTGTCGCGGCGAACGTCCTCGGGTGGCAGACTCTCGTGGAGACGCACGCGGGACGCGGCTTCGTCGATCAGGTCGATCGCCTTGTCGGGCAGCGTGCGGTCGGTGATGTAGCGTTGGGACAGTTGGACGGCGCTCGTGATGGCGTCGTCGGTGATTTCGACTTGGTGGTGGGCCTCGTAGCGCTCGCGAAGGCCCTTGAGGATGTCCACGGCCTCCTCTTCGCTGGGTTCCTTGACCTTGACGGCTTGGAAGCGGCGCTCGAGGGCGGCGTCTCGCTCGATGTACTTGCGGAACTCGTCCTGAGTGGTCGCGCCGATGCACTGGAGTTCGCCGCGCGCGAGGGCGGGCTTCATGATGTTCGAGGCGTCGATCGCGCCTTCGGCGGCGCCCGCTCCCACCAGCGTGTGGAGTTCATCGATGAAGAGGATCACGTCGCCGTCGGCGCGCCGTACCTCTTCCATGACCTTCTTCATGCGCTCTTCAAACTCGCCCCGATACTTGGTGCCGGCCACCAGGCCGGCGAGGTCGAGCGAGATGAGGCGCTTGTCTTTGAGCAGGTCCGGGATGTCGCCGCTCACGATGCGCAGGGCGAGGCCCTCGGCGATGGCCGTCTTGCCGACGCCGGGTTCGCCGATGAGGCAGGGGTTGTTCTTGGTGCGGCGGCAGAGGATCTGCATGACGCGCTCGATCTCCTGCTGGCGGCCGACCACGGGGTCGAGCTTGCCTTCGCGGGCGAGTTGCGTCAGGTCGCGGCCGAATTCGTCCAGCGTTTGCGTCTTGGTCGAGCCCGGTCCGGGATTGGAGGACGAGCGTGCGCCGGACTTGGTCTGCGTATCGGTGTCCTGCAGCGCCATGACCTCCTTGCGCGCGCGTTCGAGGTCCACGCCGAGCTTGGCCAGCACGCGTCCGGCCAGTCCGTCGCCTTCGCGAATGAGGCCTAGGAGCAGGTGCTCGGTGCCGATGTAGTTGTTGTTGAGGTTGCGGGCTTCGTCGTAGGCCAGGTCGATGACGCGTTTGGCGCGGGGCGTGAGCGTCATGTCCTGCGACGGGCGGGCATCGCCGCGCGGCAACTGCTTTTCGACCTCGGTCCGGATTCTGCCGAGCCCGACGCCGAGTTTTTCGAGGACTCGCGAAGCGACGCTGTCGCTCTCGCGCACGAGCCCAAGGAGCAGGTGTTCGGTCGAGACGTAGCCCTCGCCGAATTTCTGCGCCTCCTCTTGGGCGTAGAAGACGACTTTGCGCGCGCGTTCAGTAAAGCGTTGCCACATTTAGATTGCACCTCGTTGCGAGGACGGACACACGATAGACCTGCGGTTCATATGAAGTGTTTCTACGTTGGCCCGAATCTGGGTGTTTGGACTGCATATCCCAGATGGGCCGGCTGACCCGGCTCGGCTCGATGAACCACGCTGTTCGGTTCGCCGACCCGGCCAGTCTACCTGCCCCGCATTCGGGCCACAGGACATATGATCGGACGTTGCGCAGGCTTTCGGAGGTGCACGGCGGCGTCGCACACCACGATTTCCGCCGCCGATCCTACAGCAACCGGACCAGCCAGCCGCCGGAGCCATCCTCCCGCTCGACCAGCCACCGGTCGCCTCTCGTGTTGGTCGCGCGGAGCCGGGCGTCGGCGATCTTGAGCCACTTTTTGCCTTTGATCTCGTAGACCCTGTGCGTTCCACCCAACCCGGCGACCTGCACGGGCACGTTGGGATCGAACTCGCGGATGCCCACAAACACGCGGTCGTCCTTGGTGAGCGACAGGCACTCGATGTCTGCCTGGCGACCCTCGGGGGCCGGGGGCTTGAGCCAAAGCGGCTTGGACCCATCGGCTCGGCCCAACGCGACGAAGTAGGACCGCGGGACTTCGCCAACGACCCCTACCACCTTAGCCGTGCGCGAGTTCCACAGAATTCGACGAGCCGTCTTGCCCCAAGCCGAGCGTGGACGCGCGGTACCAAGAAAGTCCTCGTGCAGGCGCGGGGCCATCTTGGCTCTTGGCCATTCTGGGTAAGGAGGCATATGAACACGATCCTCCTCCATGGTCCCATAGAATTCGCGCGACTCGTCGGTCACGGCCAACGTGCCGACACCGGCAACAACAAGGGAAAGGGAAACGTCCTGCACGTCGAGAATCGGCTCTACGGCCTGCATCAGTCCGGTGCCTCCGGCGATCATCGGATACCACCCTCCGCGCGCCAAACTCACAGGACCTATTCCTGCGTACCAGGTGTGGTACCAGCGGTAGGCACTCGTCGAGCGCCCACCCCATTCCATACAGGTGACCAGCACATCGAGTCCGGTAAAGCTGGCGTGCGCCTCCACGAAGGACTCGCCCTTCCAAAGGAACTCGCTGCTCTCCGGGGGGTAGGGCCGAACGAACATACCGAGCACGTAGTTCGTCTTGTACTGGTACAAGAGAGGTTCGGCCTTCACGAGCGAACGGTCCATCAGGTTGTATCGCCAAATGCCCGACGACCCCGAGAATTTCTTCAAGAACAGGTTTAGTCCATCCTCACTCAAGAACCCTTCCAGATGCGGTTGGAACCCATGCTCGATGGCCGCGATTGTCTCAGTTCGACTCGGGACAGTCGCACCAACCGCGGCGACCACATCGTGTCGGACGCCGAGTTTCGGCGGCTCGTTTGTCTGGCAGAGGAGGAGGAGGATTGTGGGAAGCATCATTGGGGACCTCAGTCGGGCTGGAAAGTTACTCTTAGGCCGGCGGGAAGCGATGTAGGCCCGGCGATGACGATCTGGTGTTTGATCTCGGCTAGGCCATTGTAAGGAAGATCGAACATGCCATATCTATACAAACCACGCACAGGGCGAGATCCTTCACTGATCCGTGACGTTTCTTGCAGAAGCTCGTTTCGCCGGGACCCGCCGCTCGTACCTGGTGTCAACCCTCTTGGCTCAACGCCCAGGCGATCCACTCGGGCGCGTAGGGCGACGCGACGCAACCCTTGGGAAGCACGTAATCCCGATACACGCCCAACCGCTCGCCGATCGCGATCGCCCGTTCGCGGCGCGAGGCGTCCTTGACCCCGATTTCGACGAGACACCAGTTCATCGCCTCTTGCTTGCCCGCCGGCGCCGAAGCCATCTCTGCCTCGATCGCATCGAGCAGGGCGTCGTGGTCCACCAAATCGGTGCCCACGCGCCGAGAAGAGAGCCACCAGCCCATGCGGGCGGTCATCTCGTGGTCGGAACTCCGCCAGCCCCCGAACAGCGCATCCACATAGGGCGACTTCGCCACGACGTTCTTGCCGAACCAATCCACGGCCTGCGGGTGGAACGTCTCGCCCACCATGCGGCTCAAATCCTCGGCGCTCAGCAGCTTGGGTTTGAGGATGAGCGAGGCGAGCAGCATGGCGTCCAGGTTGCCCGTCGCCCACAGTTCCAGCCCCAGTTCGTGGTTCGCCTTGATCTGCTTCGCCAAGTCGCGGATGTCGGCCCGCTTGACGCCGAACTGGCGGGCTCCGGCGGGTCGGTAGTAGTTGCTGTCGCGCATCGCGGCATCGCCTTTGGACTCCAGGGCGGCCATCGCTTGGTCTCGCGTCATGCCGTCCATTATGGTCAAGGGCCGGAACGTGCCAAAATCACTTGAAATGGCAGGCCATTCGAAATGGAAAAACATCCGCATCCGCAAGGGCAAGCAGGATGCGATCAGGGGGAAGGTCTTTACGAAGCTGGCGCGCGAGATCATCGTCGCGGCCAAAGAAGGCGGCGGCGACCCCTCGATGAACCCGCGGCTCCGCGTGGCGCTGGAGCGCGCCCGCGAGAACTCGGTGCCCAAAGACAACATCGAACGCTCGATCAAGCGCGGCACGGGCGAAATCGAGGGCGAGAACTACGAGGCGCTGACCTACGAAGGCTATGGCCCCGGCGGCGCGGCCATCGTCGTCGAGTGCTACACCGAGAACAAGAACCGCACAGTCGCCGAAGTGCGGCACGCGTTCAGCAAGCATGGGGGCAACCTCGCCGAGAACGGTTCGGTGGCGTGGCAGTTCAAGTACTGCGGCCAAATCACGGTGGCGCGCGAAGGCAAGGACGAGGATGACGTGACGATGCAGGCTCTCGAGGCGGGCGCCGAAGACTTCTCGAGCGACGATGAGAGTTTCTACATCTACACGGCGCGCGAAAACCTCCATACGACCAACGAGGCGCTGGAAGGCCAGGGGATCCATGCTCAAGACGTGGCCTTGACTTACGTGCCGACCAACAAAGCGGAGCTTCAGCCCGACGACCTGCGCAAGCTCGTCAAGCTGATGGACGCCTTGGACGACTTGGACGACGTTCAGCAGACCTACGTCAACGTGGATATCCCTGAAGAATTCTTCGAGGAGTAATCGATGAACCCGCGGGTTCCGGTCGTCAACCTGGTGCTGATCGGCGCGAACATCGCGACGGCATTCGGGTTGTTGCTTCGGCCTGAGTTGTTCGAACTTCTGGCATTCTCGCCAGCCCAGCCCAACCTGGTCACAGCGCTGACGTGTCTGTTCGTCCACGCCAACACGCTCCACCTTTTGGGCAATATGTTCTTTCTCGCCGCGGTGGGACCTGCGGTCGAATCGGCAGCGGGTTCGGTCCGGTTCAGCGTGGTGTACTTTTTGGGTGGCTTGGTGGGCGTCGCCGCGCACACCTTGGCGAATCGAGGGGCCGAGTCGCCCGCGTTGCTGGTCGGTGCGAGCGGCGCCATCGCTGCGTGCGTTGGGTACTACGCCGTGCGGTTCGGGGGACTGCACGTGCCCTTGACCCCTCGGCACCGCGTCAGCGTGTTTTCCGTCGTGGCCGTTTGGGTGGTGTTGCAGGCGGCGGGCGTGTTCGTCCACATCGGTGCGGAATCGGGTACGTCGTACTGGTCGCACCTTGGCGGGTTCGCGTGCGGCGTTGTGCTGAGCCTGGTGTTTGGCGTACCGCGCACGGTCGCCGAGGAAGCCAAGCTCGCAGTCTTGAGCCGGATGCACGAGCGCAGCCCGGGCGCGGTGTTGGCTTCGGCCAACGTCATGCTCCGGAACAACCCTTCCGACGACGAGGCATGGTGGCTGCGTGTGGAGTCGCTCAGGAACATCGGCGACTGGACGAGTTGTGGGGAAGAGCTTGTCGGAGCCCTTTCCAAAGGTCGTTCCGACCCGGCCCGCATTCTGGCGAAGCTCATCGAGATCAAGGCGCTCGATCGTCTGGATACCTTTAAACGCACCATCTTCGCCGAGCGGCTGAAACACGAACACCCCGACTTGGCCCGAGCCTTGTTGATGAGCGTCTTGATGGAAGATGCCGACGACGCCCAGCGGCCCGATGCCTTGCTGGCACTGGCCAGTTTGGATTGGGAGGTGCGGCCCGAACAGGCGAGAGTCTTGGTGGACGAGTTGCTTTCCCGCTACCCACTCCATCCGGCGGCGAACCTTGCCAAGGTCAGGGGCTGGGCTTCGTGAAGGCCCTGAAGAAGTGGTGGCGCGGTGTGCGCCCCTATGTGCTGAGTGGTGTGGTCACCGCATTGGTCAAGGCGATCGGGGCGACGCTGCGGATCAAGGTCGAAGGCTACGAACCCGAACGACATGAAACAGGCAGAATCTACGCTGGATGGCATGGGCGTACGCTGCTCGGGGCGTTGCTCTTCCGCGGGAAGGGGGTGTGGACGATCATCTCGCACTCACGCGACGGCGAATTCCAAAGCCGCATTTTTCAGAACTTCGGGTTCAAGATCATTCGGGGCAGCACGGGTCGAGGCGGAGTACGCGCCGCCGTGGAGTCCATCCGAGTGTTGCGCGAGGGGGGTGTGATGGCTTTCACGCCAGACGGACCGCGCGGACCGAGCGGCGTGGTTCAAGACGGCATCATGGTGATGGCGCAGAAGTCGGGGGCTCTGCTGGTGCCCGTGGGTGTCGCTGCCAAGCCTTGCTACCGCGTGCCAACGTGGGACGCCTACATGGTGCCGTTGCCGTTTGCGAGGGCCATCATGCTCTTTGGCGATCCGATGGCTGTACCCAAGGACGCTTCGCCTGAGGAGGTCGAGACGATACGCCTGCGCTTTGAGCAGGAAATGCATCGGCTCGAAGACGAGGCGGAACGGAGGATAGGGAACCGGCCGTGACCTCCGATGCGTTGGTGGACAC
>JBDHZD010000008.1:0-63162 GCA_039811705.1 Fimbriimonadaceae bacterium
GTCGAATGCGGCGCGCCGTGCGCCAAGGGCATGATTCTGCCGGTGGCCGTCAGCGACCCCGTCAGGCTCGCCGAAGTCGGGCTGATCGACCTGTCGGAGGAGACCCCCCGCATCGAACTCGTGACCGGATTCAACAAGCCTCTGCTCGACAGCCTCGACCTGAGCGAGCCGGAGGAGTTCTGGCTCGATTCGACGGATGGAGTTCAGGTGCACTGCTGGGTGATCAAGCCCGTGGGTTACTTGCCGCCCAAGAGGTACCCGGCTGTGTTGGAGATCCACGGCGGGCCGCACACGCAGTACGGATGGACGTTTTTCCACGAGTTCCAGCTGCTGGCCGCCGAGGGCTACGTGGTCGTTTACAGCAACCCGCGCGGCTCGGAAGGCTACGGCGAAGCCCACACGGCCGCAATTCGGGGCGATTGGGGCAACAAGGATTGGGAGGACATCCAAACGGTCACCCGCTGGATGCAGCACCAGCCGTACATCCATCCGGGGCAGATGGGGGTGATGGGTGGCAGCTATGGCGGCTACATGACCAATTGGGTGATCGGTCACTGCCACGACTTCAAGGCCGCGATCACGGACCGATGCGTCAGCAACATGGTCTCAATGGGCGGCAACTCGGACTTTCCGTTCAACAAGGACGGCTACTTCAAAGGCGTGTGCTGGGGCGACCATCACGCAATCAAGGAACTGTGGCGCCAATCGCCGATCGCCTATTTCGAGAACGTCAAGACCCCGACGCTGATCATCCACTCGGAAGGCGACTTCCGCTGCAACGTGGAGCAATCGGAGCAAGTGTTCACGGCCTTGCAGATGCAGGGCATCGAGTCCAAGTTTGTTCGTTACCCGTTGTCGACCTCGCACGGCATGAGCCGCAGCGGACCTGCGGATCTGCGCTTGCATCGCTTAGGCGAGATCGTGGCTTGGTGGGGGAAACACCTGAAATAGGCTGGTTCTGCAACAGTTCATCTTCCGGTCTTGCATCTTGGTTGCCGGGGCCGGTAAAGATTCGTCATGTTGCTTGCCGCTGCCGCCGCTGTCAGTCTCGTCCAAGCAGAACCGCCGCAGAATCCCATGGCGGTCGAGTCGATGGCCTCGAAGGGACATTTCGTGGCCAATGTAGGCCAGTGGGCCAACCACGTGCGCTATCACGGGCGCTTCGACCAATACGACGTGAGCGTGACGCACGACGCCGTCGTGATCCACCACTATCGGCTTGAAGGAACTTCCGAGCAGCCGGAGGCGCGGGTCGCGTCGGTTTCGATGCGCGTCGGATCTGGTGATTTCGGTGCGATCACGCCTTCCCGCCCTGACGGAGTGGTCCTCAACATCAACGGGAGTCGACTGGCTCGGTTTGGCGAACTCAGGGTTGAGACGTCGGTGCCGGGCGTCGAGTTGGCCCTGCGCGCCGAGGACGGAAAGTTGCGATATGACTTTCATTTGGCTCCGGGCGTATCGCCGGGCGCCTTGGCCGTGGCTTTTGAGGGCGATGCCAAGAAGCGGGTATCCCGCGATGCCGTGATCTTCGACACGGAACTCGGCGAAGTCAGGCACGGTGAATTGATGGCGTATCAGACGAAGGGTAGCGCAATGCCGAGCAGGTTTGTCGAGCGACGCGATGGACGTGTCGGGTTCCAGGTCGATGGCATCGATCCTGCGAAGCCGCTCGTGATCGATCCGTTGGTTTACGGAACCTACTTCGGCGGGCGCGCCAACGACGAACCGGCGGGGATGGCCGTCGGGAGTTCGGGCGATGTTTACGTTGTGGGAAGCACGTTCAGCTTTGGATTCAGTCCGTTCGGCAGCATCCAACTCCTGCAGATGGGCTTTGCGTGTTGGTTCGGACCGGATCGGAAGTTGAAGTCGGTCTTTCTCAATAGTGGCTCTCAGGCCGTGGCGTTCAACGACGTGACCGTTTTGGGCGACGGCGACCTCGCGGTGGTGGGTACTTCCGCGGGCTCGATGTTCAACTATTCCAGTCTCTCGGCTCACAATGGTCAAACGATGGGCTTGGTGGCTCGGCTCAGCAGGTCGGAATTTGGCTTGGATCTTGTTCGTGGTGGGTTCTTCGGTGGAGCTGGAGCGACCATTCCGACGAGCGTGTCGGGCATGGTTGGCGATCTCGTCGCCATCGTTGGTTCGACGGCGTCGACGTCCTCATGGACTCCGAGTTCGGTCACGGCTACCCGCGGAGGTTTGGGTGGTGGCGATGGGTTCCTCGTTGCGTTGGATGTTCCGGGCGAGGGCAGTTGGGCACTCTCAACCCGTCTGTTCATTGGCGGCAATCTCGCCGACTCGTTGGCTGCGTGTGCGGCTCATCGTAACTTCCCCGGCGTCGTTGTCTTCGGGGGGACCACCGCAGGTGGCCTGACAGGTAGCGCGGGCTTTTTCGACCAAACCTCGGCCGCGAACGAGGGCTTCGTCGCGATGATCGACTTGAACGTCTTCCCTTTGAATGTGGACCTTGGATTCATTGGGGGCAACGGCAACGACTTCATCAGCGACTTGGCGATTTCCGGCTCGGGACTCGTCGCCGTCGTTGGAACGACCCAGAACGTTGCTGGATTCCCGTTCCAGCAGCCGTTGCAAAACAGCACGAGCGCGAGTTCGGCGGCGTTCCTCTACTACGGTAGAGGAATTCGAACGCCCATGATCTCGACGTGGTTCGGTGGCGATGCGGGGTTGCAGCCCACAGACGTCGTCATCGACGACTTCGGGCAGGTGCATATCGCGGGCCAAACCGGTTCTGCTCTCAGCACGACCCTCGGTGCCGCACAGACCGATTTTGGCGGGGGGCTCGATGGGTTCTACACTCGCTTTGGCATCCAGCAGGTGCCGGGCCTGACGTCTGAGGCGCCGGGATTCTACTACACGACGTTCCTTGGTGGTCCTGGCAGCGATTTCGTTGCCGACGTCAGCGTTCATGGTGGACAAGCTTGGGTGTCATTGGCTTCCACCGGAGGCATCCGGACGTCTCAAGACGGCGAGTTCAGGAATCCAACGGGTCTTGCAGATGGATACTTGGCCGCAATCCGACCATCGGTCACCGACTTTCCCGCGGTGACGAACCTTGCTCCTGGAGGCAGCGCGGTCGGTTACGCCGGCATCACAGGACCGTTGCCTTTCGACGTGACACTGCAACTCGGTTCGAGCTCGAGCAAACTGGTCTTGCCCGCGACGGTTGTTGTGCCCGCGGGACAGACGCAGGCTCCGTTCATGATGTACACGCGAGACGTTTTGTCCACTGAGACGGTTACCGTCTCTTCCTACTGGGACGGGCTACTCAGGCAGTCGTTTATGGATATCGCTGCTCCCGCGTTTGGTGGTGTCATCAACTTGGACGGTGCGAATGGTCCTCTGCGACCGACGACCGTGGCTTTGGAGTTCCGCGAAGCAGGTCATCGCGACGTGCTGATCACCAAGACTGTGGCGGTCGGTCCCGACGGATCGTTCTTGACCGACGCGCCGAGCAACCGCGTGTTCGACGTCTCGGTCAAGCCAGGGCACTGGCTGCGGCGAACGGTCCGCTTCGACACGCGTCCCGGTGCGATTCAGGACGCAACGATCGCCCTCCTCAATGGCGACGTGAACGGCGACAACTGGATCGGCATCGCCGACTTCCTGTTGCTCCGGCAGGCGTTTGGCGCGAGCTCGGGCGACCCTCGCTTCAACGCGAACGCCGACTTGAACAAGGATGGGTCCGTGGGTATCGCCGACTTCCTGCTGCTTCGCAAGAACTTCGGAAGGACAGGCGACAACTAATCGCTCAATCCAGCAAGCACGCCCCGACCTGGGTCGGGGCGTGCTTGCGTTAGCCGCCGTCGCCCGCGGTCGCGGAGGCCGATAGGGTCATCGTGTCGTCCGATGGGTTGGCGTCGGTCAGCAGACGACTCATACCGTGTTTGGGACAACCCACCTTTACCGTGAATTCGCCGCGGGTCCAGTCGATTGCTCCGCGCGACTCGGTGGTCGTGTCCAGATAGAACGAGCCGCCGTGCGACTCGTGTTCTTGCCCACCCATGAGGGCCGGCGAGTTGGAGCCTTTCTTCATGATGCGGCACTGGACGAGCGCCGGCCCGCCCACGACGGGGCCGTCGCAGACGAACTGAATCACGCCACGCCAACGCGTCGCCTGGTCCATCGGTTTGCCATCCAACCCCTTGAACACGCCAGTACCGGGCACGACGTGGTAGTTCGGGGCGTTGAGGGTGAGCGTGGCGCGGAATGGCGTCCGCTGCCCGACAAACACGACCTCCCCCAATTGGTTCGCGCCCAGCCGAGCCTCGACCTTGAGCGGATTCCAGGGTCCTTGCGGGATGGCGGGGGTGTCGGTGACCACCATGATCTCGCCCGGTTTGAGCGTCTTGCGCTCGTTGCCGCGCAGGTGAATGTTGCCTCCCGTGGCGATGCGTTCGGATGGGGGCAGATCGATCACCGCGTCCGTGGTCATCCAAGGCTTCTTCATGTTCGCCTCGTACAACACGAAGTCGGGCATCCGAACTGGGGTCTTGCCCGTGTTCTTCACCGTGATGCGGACGGTGATACGGGATCCGGGACACAGGTCGGGCTTGGCGTCTTCGTGATAAAACGGTATGTATTCGCCCTCGATCTTAGTGATTTCGAGGGCAGTGAACGCATTGTTGGGGTCGTAGTCGCCGCGGGGACGGTAGACCGGCTCCGGTTGCGCACCCTGAGCGGCGAGGAGCGAAACGCCTGCAAGCAAGAGCATGGTTCACTCATCATACGACATGGGTGTTGGATTCCCATTCCGCGAATCGGATCAGGCCGTCGAGGGTCAGATTCGGCGCGAGGAAGGGCTTGATTCCATGCAAGACGAAATCTTGGGCGAGGAGCCCGTCGGCAAACAGCCGGGAATAGCCGCCCGTGATGGCGACGCGAACCTCGACCTCACCGAACTTGGGACGCTGCAGCTCGGCGCAGATTTCCCGAACCAGATGGTCCAGTGCACCCCCAAGGCCGTGGAACAGGCCGGACTGCAGGCTCTGCAGCGTCGTTTGGCCGATCGGCGTCGCCGGGACATCCATGGCTCCTTCCGGCAGTTGAGCCGTTTCTTTGGCTAGGGCGCGCAACCAGAGGGCCGGGCCGGGCAGGATCGCGCCTCCCACGAAAGCGCCCGAGGCATCGACCGCGTCGAAGTTGACCGCCGAGCCGATGTCCACGGCCAATGCCGGGCAGTCGCCTTGCCGCAGAGCCAGCGCGTTGGCGATGCGGTCTGTGCCCACCGACCAAGGCGGACCGTAGCGGATCGGCATGTCGCACGCATTGTCGGCACGCAACCACTTGACCGAAATCTGCCCATCGATCGCTTGAGCGGCATCGGGAACGACCGAGCAACCGACCACCTGCCGAGCCTGAGAAGCCAAGGTCTCAAGGATGGTCTGCGAGTCCTCGCCGGCAATCTCGCTCGTCCGGCGCCGCTCAATGTTCGTCCATTCGAACCCGTTCCAGAGACCCAGCTTGGTCAGCGTATTGCCGACGTCAATCGCCAAGATCATCGGTGAGATCCACCTTGCTGTAGACGCGCCCGCCTACTTCGCCGAGCAAGGCACCCACGACTTCTTCTGCGATGGTGTCTCGCAATGGGAACGAATCTGCCTCGACCATGATGCGCACCAAGGGTTGGGTTCCGCTCGCACGGGCTGAAATACGCCCATGGTCCTTCAATGCCGCGTTGGCGTGTTCGAGGGCCGCTTTGACTCGCGGGCCTTGGTCCCACCCATTGGTGGACGTGACCTCCACGTTGACCAGCAGTTGGGGCCAGGCCTCGTAGAGTTTGGACACCGCCGAACCCTTGCCGCCCATTCGTGCCACGACGCGAAGGATTTCCATAGCCGTGGCGAGTCCGTCGCCGGTGGGCCCGTGCTCGGGGAAGATGGTGTGGCCACTCTGTTCGCCGCCGATATGGGCACCCGTACGCTCGATCTCATCCGAGACGTACTTGTCTCCAACCTTGGTCAGAGCGACTTCAAAGCCTTGATCTTCCATGAATCGGACGAATCCTGAGTTGCTCATCACAGTGCCGACGACGACCTTGGGTTCGCGTTGCCAGTGCGCGGCCCAGCCCGCAATGACGCGGTCGCCGTTGATCAGGTGGCCGAGATCGTCGCTGAAGATCGCTCGGTCGGCGTCGCCATCGAATGAAACGCCGATGTCCGAGCCCGACTCCAAGGTGAGTCGCTTGATCGTGGAAGGATGCGTCGCGCCCACTCCCTGGTTGATGTTGTCGCCATCTGGCTCGGCGCCGACCAGCGTGACGGTCGCTCCCAGACGCTCCAACACCATGGGAGCCAACTCGTAAGCCGCGCCATGAGCGGCGTCCACCGCGACTCTCATTCCATCCAGACGTTCGGGCACCAGGCTGACCAGAAAGTCCACATATTCGTTGACCCAAGGGCGCGTGGCCGAGTTCAGGAAGCCGATTTCAGCACCCGTTGGGCGGTCCATCGGTTCGAGGTCCATCAAGGCCTCGATATGGGTTTCGTCCTCGTCGCTGAGCTTCTTGCCAGTGCGCGAGATGAGCTTGATGCCGTTGTCAGGCGCGGGGTTGTGACTGGCGGAGATCATCACGCCGAGTCCAAACCCACCCTTCTTCGCCCCGAACGAGACGGCGGGCGTGGGGACGACGCCCACGGCGATCACGTCTACGCCCACAGTACAGAATCCGGCAGCCAGCGCGGCACCCAGCATGGGACCGCTGCGGCGCGTGTCGCGCCCGACGTAGACCTTCGGGGGCAGTCCCCGTTCGATCAGGTAGCGGCCGGCAGAGTGGCCGATACGGTAGGCGATTTCTGGCGACAGCTTGACATTGGCGACGCCTCGGACGCCGTCCGTTCCGAAATACTTGCGGCTCATGGCAGTTTGCTGACTTGGACTTTGGCAGGGCGGATGACCTTGTCCGCCAATCGGTAGCCGGTCTCGAGAATCTTGACGACGGTGTCTTCGGGATGCTCGTCGGTTGGGACGGTCAGCACTGCATCGTGCTGCTCGGGATCGAAGGGAACCCCTGTCTCGGCGATGGTGGCGACCTTGGCTTCGTCCAGCGCACCTCGCATTTGTTTCTCGACCGCTCGAAGCCCTTCGAGCATGGTCTCGACGCTCGCGCCGTTCTCGCCCGAAGCGATGGCCCGCTCGAAGCTGTCGAGAACGGGCAACAGCTGCAGGACCAGCCGCTCGTTTGCCAAGACGCGAAAGCGGTCCATCTCCTGCAAGTGCCGCTTACGCATGTTCTGCGTATCGGCGCGCAACCGGAGGTTTTCGTTCTTCAGGGCCTCGGACAGTTCCTGAAGCCTGGCGCACTCCGATTCGAGTTCTTCCAGGCGTGCGGCGGCAAGATCCACGTCTTCCGACGTGGGCACAGGCTCCAATTCAGGGCCATCGGCTTCTGGCTGCGTCGTTGGGATCTCGGTCTCCTCGTTCATGGCGTGGGGATCAGCTTGCCGATTGTACCGGAGGGGCCGAATGGGACGAACGGCGGGTCCCGAGCGTCAAACACGAGTAGGAACCCTCATGACGAAACGCTGGACGGTGGCGCTCGCCACGTGCATCATCGCCTCGAACGCTATGGCCCAATCGGATTCGCCCAAGCTTGCCGACCCCGTGACCGAGGCGGAAGGGATGGGGGTGATTCTCAAGGTCGAGGACGTGATGGGCAAGGTTCTGGGAGTCAAGCCACCGGCCCGCTCGTTGCGCCCGTGGAACAAAACCAAGGCGATGACGCGCGCAGCGATGATCGACGAGTTCGACAAACTGTTTGCCCTTGCGAAGCCCCAGTTCAAGTACACGCAGGATCCACAGACCTTCGACAAATCTCTGTTGAAGGCACCAGCGCCGCAACTGGTCAAGCTAGAAAAGCTCATTGCGGCGGGCGTGGTCGCGCCGCTTGGTCCCCTTGCCACGGGTCCCGGAGACACGATGAAGTTGCGCGAGTTCGGGGATGCGATTGGCTACTTCATCACGTCGATCGCCAGTTTGACGCATACGCCGAGTTCGCGCTGGTCGCCCTATTTGGTCGCGATGGATCAACAAATCGCGCCGAGCCGCCGAGAATTGGAGAGCAAGCGCAAAGGCGGCGGAGGCGGAAACCAGCAGAATTAGCGTCCCTATCTCTCCAGACTCACGCCGATACCACCGATAGGCGAGGTGGGAACGAAACCTCGTCGAAGGACGAAAGACGATGAGTCTCAGCAGCAGTCTATCTGGCATCACGTTCAGCGGTATCGGCAGTGGGATCGATACGGCTTCGATCGTGTCGCGCCTGCTGCAGGTCGAAGCGATTCCCATCCAGCGCCTGCAGCAACAGCAGCAGACGATCCAGACGCGTATGAGCGTGATGGGAGAATTGCGCTCGCGGCTCAGTTCGTTGAGCGCGTCGGCCAGCTCGCTCAACAATGCGAACACGTTCAACCCCATCAAGGCGTCGTCGAGCGATTCTGCGGCCGTCGGGGTTTCGAGTTCCGTCGGCAGCGTCGCCGGGACCTATCAGATTCAAGTCACCCAACTCGCGAAGGCGCACAAGATTTCGTCGGCTGGCCAGGCGGATTCCACGTCGGCTCTCAACCTGACGGGCACGTTCTCGGTCAACGGAAAGGGCGTCACGGTCGAGGCGTCCGACTCGCTGACCAAGGTGGCCCAAAAGATCAACTCGGCGAACGCCGGGGTCACGGCTTCCATCATCAACGGCGGCGCGGGCAACGCGTTTATCACGCTGACGGCGAAAGACACGGGCGCATCGAATGCGATCGCTCTCGCGGATCTGGGGACCAGCAACATCCTGTCATCGCTAGGCTTGACCAGTGGCGCGACCTCCGTCCGCAGCCCGATCACCGACGGGGCGAAGGGCAATGCGTTCGCAAGCCAAACGCAAATCGTCTCCGAGATGCTCAAGGTCGAGATTCTGCCGCCCAACACCGTGCAGATTCAGGTCAATGGACAGAGCATCGACATCAACTTGAGTTCGGACAGCTTGGACGCCATTGCGAGCAAGATCAACGCCGCCAATGCCGGAGCGACGGCCAGCGTCGTGCAAGAGACCGTCAATGGCAGCCCTGCTTATCGCCTGCAGATCGTGGGCGATTCGGGAACGCCCACGTTCGTCGACAGCGAGAACGTGCTGACGGCTCTAGGCATCCTACAGCAAGGCTATGGCAGCCAACTCGTCGCGGCGCAGGACGCGCAGTACTCGATCGACGGCGTCAACTTGAGTTCTGCGACCAACTCGGTCAAAGATGTGGTTCCCGGCGTCACGCTGAGCCTGAACAAAACGACCGATACTGCTGTTACAGTGACGATGAGTCGCGACGACTCGGCCGTGACCAGCCGCGTGAAGGACTTCGTCGCCGCGTACAACAACATGGTGGACTTTATCCGCCAAGCCAGCCAGTTCGACGGCAAGACGTTTCAATCGGGGCCGCTGTTCGGCGACCCGGTGGCCAGCCAAGTGGAGAATACAGTCGCAACGTTGCTGTTCAACAACGTCGGCGGGCTTGCTGGAGACTACAAGAACCTGACCACGATCGGGTTCGATGTGGACGCCAACGGCAAGCTCACCCTCGACGAATCGAAGCTGGCGGCCGCGCTGCAGGCCGACCCAACCGCCGTCTCGAAGCTGTTCAAGGCAACGGGATCGACGTCCAGCGATTCGTTGGTGTTCATCTCGAGCTCGGACAAGACGATCGCCAGCGGCGCGGGTGCGTACGACGTGGTGATCACGCAGGCCGCCACCAAGGGTTCGTACCGCTCCGAGACCGCTCAGAGCCAAACCAGTGTCGTGGCCGAGACACTGACGTTCAGCGGTGCCCTGTTCGGCAACTCGCCGACCACGTTCATGATCCCCTCGGGCTCGACGTTGCAGGACACCGTCGACAAGATCAACTCGGACTCCAAACTCAAAGATCTGGTTGTGGCATCCATCGACGGCGGGAAGCTGAAGATCGAGAGCAAGAAGTTTGGAACCAACGGCAACTTCACGGTCGAGAGCGACCTCGCCGCGGACACCGACAATTCGGGCATCGGGCAGGGGGCACCCGGCACTACGGTCACCGGTGTCGACGTCGCGGGCACGATCAATGGCGAAGCCGCGACCGGTGCCGGTCAATTCCTGACGGGCAACGCTGGCAACGCCAAGACCGCGGGTCTGCAAGTCCAGTACACGGGTACGGGAACAGGTCTCATCGGTACGGTCGGGCTGATCAAGGGTGTATCGAGCCAGATCACGGACACGATGTCGATGTTCTTGGACTCCGTGAACGGTCTGATGTCTTCGGGAGAAAAGGCGATGCAGGCGCAAATCGACCAGATCGATGAAAGCATCACGCGCCTGAGCGACCGGATCAAGACAAAAGAAGCCGAACTGCGGTACAAGTTCGCCAAGATGGATGAAGCGATTGCCAGTCTGCAGTCGCAGAGTTCTCGGCTGTCGCAGATCACGTCTCAGCTCGCTGCCCAGAAGAAGGCCGCTTAGCGCTCTGGAGGCTACAATGGGTCCGACATGGCCCGAACGGTTTCTGATCCGCTCACGCGCATTCGCCAACTGGGCCTAACCTCTGCCAGCGCCTCCGACCTTCTGGCTGTGGCCATCAGCCGTCGCGCCGATGACGTCGCAGGGAGCGAGGAGTCGGCCAGCCGTCTCTTGCGCTCGGTGAAACGCGTGCGCGACGTGGTTCACCTTAGCGGCATCGAGTTGCAGGAGGCATCCGGCTTGGATGCATTCGAGGTGTTGCGGGTCCAGGCCGCGATCGAACTGGGGCGCAAGGCGGGCATCGCGGGGCGGGGCGACATGATCGAAATCGAGACGCCCGAAGACGTGATCGACGAACTGGGTGTTTTGGTCGGCCTGAGCCAAGAGCGGTTTATGGTGGTCTTGCTCGACGCGAAGAACCGCGTGATCCGCTCTGACACCGTGCACATCGGCACGTTGACACAGTCCATCGTTGGCCCGCGGGAGGTGTTTCGCCCAGCTGTGAGGGACGGAGCTTCGCAGATCATCGTCGCGCACAATCATCCGAGTGGCGACCCAACGCCCAGCGCCGAGGATGTTCAAGTCACGAAACGACTGGTCGAAGTGGGTCAGGCGCTTGACATTCCCGTATTGGACCACCTTATTGTGGGCGAGCCGAACTGGGTGAGTTTGAGGCGCTTAGGTTACTTCTAACATCATGATGAACGACTCTTGGGACACGATCGTCGCGGACCTGAAGCTTCGTGCAGCCGCCATGCACGAGGCGCGCGAGGCCGGCTTGGCGCTGTGCCGCAAACTCACCCAAACCTCGGCCAAGTGCATCCGCCACATCCACCGCCACCAGTTCGATGAGGCAGCTGAGTTGTTGGAAGAGGCGCGGTCGATCGCACGGCAGGCGCGGGACTTCCTGCAACCTCATCCGGCGTTGTTCCATGCCGGCTATTACCACGATGCCGAGAAAGAGATGGTGGAAGCCGCAGCGGTCCTGGCCATCGTGCAGAACCAGCCATGCCCAAGCCCAGGGACATTGGAGGCTGAAACGATGAGCTACCTGAACGGTATGGGCGAAGCTGCCAGCGAGTGCCGACGGTTTGCACTGGACGAAATGCGCGCAGGAAGGGTGAGGGAAGCCGAACGCATCTTGCTTCGCATGGAGGAGATCTACGACGAATTGATCACGTTCGACTTTCCCGATTCGATGA
This sequence comes from Fimbriimonadaceae bacterium, assembly GCA_039811705.1. Classification (GTDB taxonomy): domain Bacteria; phylum Armatimonadota; class Fimbriimonadia; order Fimbriimonadales; family Fimbriimonadaceae; genus UBA2387. The sequence continues at coordinate 11,683 of JBDHZD010000008.1, forward strand.
CAGGTGGTCTGCGACGGACCTGCGACGCCCTGCGGGCGGTCATCGAACGCACACGCAGCGACCTGACCACCACCCAGAGCCAGCAAGAACTCGTCGCGGAGCTCCGACGCGTGCGCGAGGACTTGGACCGCAACCGGCCGTGAATTACACGATTCCGTTGGGGTCGGGAGAACTGGATCTGAGGCAGTGTGTCTCATGCGGTCAGGTGTTTCTTTGGAACGAAGTGGCGCCCGACGTGTGGTTGGGAGTCGATGGGGCGGCCTGGTTCCGGGTGGAGTCCAGGACCGATGGTCTCTTTGTGGAGAGCAACGTGCCCGAATCCTGGTTCCGCAGGCTGTTCAGTCTGGATACGGATCAGGCCGCTCATGAGGCTGCGATCCGAGCGGCGGCACCCGAACTCGAACCGTACATCGCACGCTTTCCGGGGTTGCGCCTGATGCGGCCGACTTGCCCTGTCGAGACGCTCTGCTGCTTTCTGTGCACGCCGAACAACCACCTTCGCCGCATCATGCCGATGGCCCGCGCGCTTCAAGCCTACGGCGAGCCGATCGGCGAAGTCGGGGGAGTTGTCTTGCGGCAGTTTCCCGAAATCGAAGTGGTTGCGTCGATTCCCGAGTCCCAGCTGAGAGCAAAGGGCTTCGGTTACCGGGCGCGCTCCATCCCGCTGACCGCGGCGAAGGTCGCCGATTTGGGTGGGCGCGAGTGGTTGATGCAACTCCGCGAAAGGCCATACCAGGAGGCGTTCGACGCGCTGGTCGACTTGCCCGGTGTGGGACCCAAACTCGCCGACTGCATCGCTCTTTTCGCGCTGCACCTGACCGAAGCGGTTCCTGTGGACACCCACCTATGGCAAGCCGCGACTCGGCTCTACTTTCCCCATTGGCGGGGCGCGGCGATCACCGATTCGCGCTACCGTGCCGTCGGGAACCTGTTTCGGGCCAAGTTCGGACCGCTGGCCGGCATCGCCCACCACTATCTGTTCTACGACAACATGAGAAACGCGGGCCGCTCGCGGACGTCTTGAACTAAGGGACGCATGGAATGGACCGATTCGAGCGGAATGTGACGCTCATTCAGGTCTGGCGTCCGTCTTGAATGGAAGGAACCATGTTGAACAGCATTGCCGCGCTCGCCATCGCCTCGACCGTTGGTGCTCCAGCCGTGGAGGTCAAGCCCCTTGCTACGATGCAGGGTCAGCGCGCGGTCATCTTCGTTCCCGCACCGACGGGGTCGCAGTTTGCGGCGGGTATGGAGAACTTGTCGGTCAGGGTGATAGATGCGGCCAACCGCAAGACGATCTCCGAGTTCAAGGAACATAAGCAACAAGCGATGGCCGTGGCTTGGTCGAAGGATGGCAAGTGGGTCGCCTCGGGCGACGAGGGCGCGCGCATTTTTGTGTGGGACGCCAAGACAGGCAAGCGCAAGGTTGCGATGGACGTGCGTCACGAGCGCGGCATCCAGTACCTCAGCTTCAACGACCAAGGGACGCGGTTGCTGTCGACGGGCAAGGAAGACACGATGCGTGTTTGGGATACGACGACGGGCAAGCAAACCGGCGTCATTCTGGGCAAGGGCGTCAACTTCTACAGCGCCCAGTGGATTCCGGGGACGAGCAACATCATCGTGGCGACGCTCGGCAAGGGGGCGCAGATCTACAAGTCGGACGGTTCGCTCGTCGCGTCGTTCGGTGGGCACTACGACCGCGGGGGCTACGACGTGGACTTCAATCGAGTGACCAACCGGGCCGTCACCGCTGGCGCGGACAATCGCGGGAATGTTTGGGACGTGACGAAGCGAACGCGGGTCGGCGTGTTGAATGGACATACGGATTGGATCATCTGGTCCAAGTTCTCACCCAACGGCAAGATCATCGCCACCAGTAGCGTGGACGGCACGGTCAAACTCTGGGACGCCGCCAAGTTCTCGGAGATCGGAACGATCCCGGATCAGAGTTATGTCGGTTCGCCGCTGGCCTTCACCGCAGACGGCAAGTATCTCGTGACCTGTTCGATGTACGACTCGATCCAGATCAACCAGGTGACCCCGCCGCAGCCCGCACCGGCACCCGCTCCAGCCAAGAGGAAGCGATAGTCTCCTTCGGGGACCCAACGCTTCGCTTGGCTCGCGCTATGATGTGATGCAATGGGTCCCCTGACCGCTTTGATGGCCGCCCTTGTGTGGGGAAGCGCCACAGTCGATGTCGCTCTTGATGCGCACGGCACGCGCGTTGGACCGTTGGTCGAGGAGATCGGCAAACAATCGGGCTTGAAGTTGGCCGCCGGCAACGTGCGCGACGAGGTCGTCCTGGCACGCATCGTCAAGCGTCCGGCTCAGGAAGTCCTTGACCGTTTGGCGAATTTGCTCGAAGCCGAGTGGCAACGGGAGGGTGAGACGCTGGTGCTTGCACGGACTCCGGCACAGACCAAGGCACTCCACAGCAAGCACGTCGAGCGTCGTGTCGCTCAGGCCGAGCGGCTTCTTGCGGCCACCACCAAGGACCTCGACCAGCCGTTCGACGCTGCGAGGGCCGAACACTTGGCAACGTCTTGGCGTCGCGTACAGGAGCAGTCCGCGCGCGGAGGAGGCCCGGAAGTTTACAGCCAGAGAGAGCAACTCAAGGACCTGGTGCCTGGCAGGCGCTTCCTCATGCGGGTCGCCAAGGCACTTGGCCCCCGCGTCCTAGGGGGGCTGGAATGGCGCGAACGGCGGGTCTATGGCCTGAAACCGACACCGATGCAAGGGGACCTCGCTCGCGTGGCTCCGGGTGCCGCGGAAGCGTATGTCCGAGAGCAGAACGTCTGGGCCGATACCGTTCAGAAACAGGGCCCCTGGGGAGCGAACGACGCGCGCATGGTGGACGACCCGGACGCACAGACAGGGGCTCTGACGGCGTTCCCAGAGGGTGCCATCGTCGTACTGACCAACGGCGTGATGGAGCAATGGCCGTTCAGACTGCAGTTGGTTGATGGGGAAGGGGGCATTCTCGCGGACTACATGCCTCGAACCACCGCGATGAGCGAGTTGCAGACCCTGATCGATAGCGATACCTCGCAGAGCGGCACCATCGAGGCGTCTGCCGCCGAAGGGGAGTTCTTGAAGCGATTGCGGTCCCTGATGGAGGGCAAGGAAGCCGATCCGCTCCCAGACGCCGAGGCGGAGTCGATGCGCCGCTGCGACCGACGCGATCCGTTGGGCATCGTGGTGCCCGGGGTACTCGCCGCGCTCAGCGAGGGGCGGTCGTACTTGGCTTCGCTGTCCGACAACACTGCGGCGGGTCTGATGTTCTTCATGACCGAGAAACCCGACAAGGCGACGCTCGGCGGCGTGTTGGCCGGGTTGGGGGTCGGGATCAAGCGCGAAGGCGATTGGGTCGTTTTCAGTCCGGAGGACAAGTTCGATGTCATCCAGTCGCGTTACGACCGGGCCAAGCTCGCCGGGCACCTTGCCAAGGTCCGTGCGGGTCATCCTCCCGAAGGTCTTGAGAAGAGCCGCTTCGCGTTCGACAGCCCCGCGTGGCGCGACGAGAACGCCTTGGCTCGGCTGTGGGTGATCTTGCTGAGTTTGGATCGCGACTTCTTCGACATGGACGTGCCCGGCGACCGGTTTCTCGGATCGCTCTCCGAGTCACAACTCCAAGCCCTCCGCGGCGGTGCCGTTTTGTCGACGGGCGCGCTGGGGCCTCAGGCCACGGCCGAGCTTCGCCGCAGCCTCTTCGAGGGTCCGCTGAGGCATGCGGGCACCGTCGATGACTGGTCCGGCGACCGATTCCAGAGATTCGTCGAGCCCACGGTGGCATTCTCGGGCGGCATCCCCGCCAACGGCGCCTTGAGTTTGGAGGAGCGGGAAAGTCCCATGTGGGCAAGCTATCGTTCAGCCAAAGGCGTGCAACGTACGGGCGTGTTCTCGACACCGGATCAGTTCGGCGCGCGCATGGGCTCGGTACAAGGTCGCCCGGAATCGGGGCCCGTGTACTTTCGAAGAGGCATATCGCGGGCGACGCGCATCACTCTCGAGTTCCCAGATCAGTCGGTGCGGATCGTATGGGTGGTGAGATCGACGGCCGTGGATACGACGAAGGCGGCCCTTGGCATCAGCGAACTGACCGATGCCGAGCGAGCCCAGTACGAGTCGGCGTTTGCACGCAGCCAGCAGGCGTTTGGGAACTCCGGCGGCAAGCCGCCACCCTAGTCCAAATCGGGGCCCAGATATCCGCGAATGGCCCCCGTATGCTTGGGCCATGAGGCACCGACACGCATCCGTCGGAAGCCGACTGTTGAGCCTCGTCGCTCTGGCCGTGGCTTCCGCCTCGTCCTACGGCATCACGTGGTGCCACGACTACTCGTATTACCGAGCCACGGAGTTCGTCCGAGGCAAGGGCAAAGACCTCAACAACCTGAGCACGGTCTCGCTCAAGAGCCGACTCTTGGTGCTCGGGTACCGTCGCGTGGCCGCCCTGAAACCGGGCGATGGCTTTAGGTTCGCGAAGGGAGACGTCGTGATCATTGGAGACTGGGCCGATGGGCAGGAGGAAGACCACTCGGCTTTCGTCACCGACAGCGCAGGGCACATGGACCACCTGCTTCAAAAGTTCAACTCGACGGGTGTCGCCTACAAGTTCGAGGATTTGGACAAGATTTACGATCCGATCATGCAGAGCCTTCTGGTTCGTCGGGATTGGACGATCCAAGACTTCCGAACCAGAAAGCGCGTGCTCAACGGGCAGGAACTCGAGAGCCCCTACGCCAACAAGACGTTCCAGGTGTTTCGGCGCGACCTCGACCCCAACACCGTTGTAGGTGTCTGGGTGCTGGGTCAGCCGCGCCGCGCGCCGAAGCCATTCGCGCCACGAACCGATTCTGACAACGTGCCGATTTGCACCCTGAAAGAGTCCGATTTGGCGAAGGGCATGTTCACCTACGAGCGCATCGTCTCGCCCCCCGGCGGGACGTTCACCTTCAAGGTCGAGTTCACTCCTCCGCCGAGCGTCATCATCGAGGGCGAGCAGGTCGCTCTGGGAGCGAAACTCACCGTGACCCCCACGACCCAAGAACTTCTTGGAGACGAGATGCTCATCTTCGTGGGCGGCAACGGCAAGAAGCCCGAAACCAAGACGCACATGGTCTATGTCGATACCGAGAACCTTAGGTTGACCGTTGGCCTGTGGAACTCGCCGAATGCGACCACCCGCGTGACCAACGAGAAGGGCGAGTGGGTGCCCTACAACCCACCCTCTCAGGCAACCCTGTTCTTCAATTGGATGGAGTACGATCCGGATGGGTTCGTCGCCACTCGAGACATCATGTTTCAGCACAGCTACTTCGAGCGCATCCAATACCACTACGTGCGCAAGGAGATGACCCTCCAGGAGGCGGCCGCTCTCAAGTATCCGGACTAAGCGTCACCGCGTGACGGACCACACGATGAACCCGATCGCGAGCAGCGCGACGAGTGCCGTGCTGAGCTTCTCGTCCTTGCTCAGGTCGAACTCGCGCAGGTTGACCAGCATGACGCAACCCCCGATGGGAACCAGGGCGGGAAGCGCCGCGAGGGACACGCCGCCGATGCGGAGATGTCCGAAAACGACCACCGTGAGCAGGTAAGCGACCAGTGTCGGCACCATCCAGTAGAACGTCTGCTTGACGCGCATTTGGTAGCGGTACAGGGCGATGAAGAACATGCCGAGGAACAGGAAGTCGGCGGGCCCGATGTAGGCCATGGCCGCCACGGGCGCGTGCGTCGCTTCCACCTGCACCTGTGGCACGTTGTAGGCGACGGACTCGAAGACCTGTGGCGCTTGCTCCATGATCTTGCGCGTCGGGCCTTGCGGCGTCAGCACCAGAAAGATATCAAACGCCGCCAAAAAGATGGCGACCGGCAGCATCATGTTCTTCTCTTTGATGAGCGTGGCCAGGAGGCCCCCCAATCCGAGGCACCAGATCAGCAAACCTGTCTGGGCGAAGGCATGGGAGACTGCGGCGCCGAGCCCACGGTCCATCAAGACGAAGCGGGCGATCAAGTAAAAACCGACGTGAGCGGCAACGCCGCCCGCGAGCAGCCAAGCAGCGCTCTTGGCTGTCCAGTGGTTCCCGGCAACGCGGAACAGGGCGACGATGGGAACGAAGACGAAGAACGCCGTGGTCAGAACGCTGGCAACGGGCAGAACGCCCAAAGGCACCGGCACCAGAGCCAAGGCGACGCGCAGGGTCGCAAGCATGGCCAGAACGATGACGAACATGGTCAGCCTTCTGGCGTCGCGGGATTGCGCGGCCTCGTTCATTGCCTCATAAGACCGCGAGCGGCCCTGAAGGAACAGAGGTTCCCTTCCGCTCCAAAACCAAACGATAGACGTCCACAACAGCATGGGTCATACCCGTGATACTGCTGGACCTTACGCTTCTCAGAGCCCCCTCAGACATACCAGTATATAGGGACTCGTCGCTGAGCAGACTCAAAACCCGTTCCGCCATCTCCTTGGAATCGTTCCGACACACCCAGCCATTGACCCCGTTCTCCACGGCGGCGCTTGCGCCGCCACCGCCGACCACGACGGCGGGGAGGCCGTATGTCATGGCCTCTTGCACCACGAGTCCCTGGGTTTCGGTGACCGAGGCGAACACGAATACGTCGGCGGCTGCGTAGTAGAGGTCGACCTCGTGCCGTGGCACAAACCCCACGAAGCGGACGCGGTCGCCGATGCCCATGGAGCGTGCCAACAGGCGGCATTCCTCAAGGTGCGGGCCATCGCCCACGAGGTGCAGCCGTGCTTTGGGGCAACTGCGGAAGACCCCGGCTGCTGCTTCAAGCACGACTTCCAGGTTCTTTTCCTTGGCGATGCGGCCCACATAGAGGAGGTTGCGCTGATCGGGACCCATGCCCAGTTGACGTCGCGCCTCCGAGCGGTCGATGAACAGCCTGGGTGGCACGCCGGTGGGGATGACCTGAATCGGCGTCGATACCGAGTGGCGGACCAGCCAACGCTTTGACGCCTCGCTTGGGGTGATCACATGATCGACGCGGTTGTAGTAGAAGTTGGTGTGCTTGGCGATCTTGTAGCGAACGTACCGCCGCGGGAAGTAGGGGATGTAGTGCGCGTACCGGTCGTAGAGCGTGTGGTAGGTCGACACGATGGGCAATTCGTGCGACTGCGACCATCGCAATCCGACGAGGCCAAGCGTAAACGGCGTGTGCGTGTGGACGACATCGTAGCGATGCTGGCGAAAACGGTGCAACATGCCGATGAACGGCGGGACAGCCAGGGGATAACCGCGCGTCCAAGGAGTGGGAATGGCAGGGAACCGGAACACGTTCGGGTCCGGATCCCTGTGCCCTGGGTAAGCCGAAGTGAAGAGGTGGACGCTGTGGCCCTGGTTGCGCAGTTCGGTGGTGAGCGCGTCGATGCTGACGCTGACCCCATTGAGGATGGGGAAAGCGCTGTCCGAAAACATGGCGATCCGGAGCCGGTCCGCCAAGCCGTTATGCCTCCGGCGTTCTTCCGTGCTCCTCGACGAAGCGGATCACGTCGCTGAGTCGGAACCGCCGCTGGCCTCCTCGGGTGCGGTGGTGGGCCAGCCAGCCTCGGTTTGTGTATCGACGAATCGTGGCGGGGCAGACGCCGAGGAGCCGTGCCGCTTCCTCAAGCGAGAGTTCGGGGTCGAGCAACCGCTTGATCAGTTCGTTTCGAGATTCGCCAAACCCGCCGTAGTAGTTCGACGTGACCCCGTCGTCGTAATAGGAGACCAAGAACTCGATGTGCTTGGGCAGCGCCTCCCAAACGGCCTTGAGCTCGGGCTCGACCGCATTGTGGACGAGCGAATCCCTCGTGCGCCGGGGACGGGGAGCGCTCATCTCGGTCTTGCGGAACCGTGGTTTTTTGCCTCGTTCGGCCCTCGGACGGGGAGAAGGTTCGGTCGATTCGGTCGGCTTGTCGCCGGTCTTCTTCGGTCGGTCGATGAATGCGCTTTCAATGTAAGCGATCGGATCAATGGCCTTCGTTTGCTTCACTGTGCTACCTTGCGTGCCCGCCTAGACCACCCCTGACCCGGCGCGACGCTGGACCCCTTCGACGCTTTGGGATCGGTTTGACCCGGAAGGGGAAGAATCCATTCTACTGCCAATCTGCCGACATCTTGGCAGGTTTGTTGCTCAAATAATGACCATTCCGTCTCCAAAGGAGAGGAAGCGGTAGCGTTGCCTCACCGCCTCGGCATAAGCCGCCATCAGTCGTTCCCGACCGGCCATGGCGGCCAACATGGCCAGCATCGTGGTGCGCGGCATATGGAAGTTGGTGAACATCCCATCGACGACCTGAAACCGAAAGCCGGGCGTGATGAAGAGTTTCGAGACTTGCTCGCCGGTCGCTACGCGCCGGGGTCCCGTCGCAAAGCTCTCGAGGGTGCGCACGCATGTCGTTCCAACGGCGATGATGCGGCCTTGCGCCGTTGCGATGGCTTGAGCGGTTTCTTCAGAAACCCGGCATCGCTCGCCGTGCATCGGGTGATCCGTCAGACGTTCGGAGGCGATGGGCCGAAACGTGTCGAGCCCGACGTCGAGCGTGACGCGTGCAACGGCGACACCCTTTGCTTCGAGACACGACAGCAACTCCCGGGTGAAGTGGAGTCCGGCGGTCGGAGCAGCGGCCGACCCACCATGCTGCGCATAGACGGTCTGGTAGCGCGCGTCGTCTTGTGTTTGGCGAGCGATGTACGGCGGCAAGGGGACATACCCGTGACGTGCCAAAGCGTCGCAGACGTCGTTTCCGCTGAAGCGCAAGGTACGGCATCCACCTTGCTCTGCTTCCGTGACCATGGCGCTCAAGTCGTCCGCGAAGACGATGGTCTCGCCGACCCGCAGCCGCTTGGCGGGCTTGACGATGGCTCGTCCCACCCAACCACCGTCCTCCTGTCTCGGCGTGTCGAGCACCAGGACCTCGCACTTGGCGCCGGTGGGGCGATGTCCGAAGAGTCTGCGGGCCGTAACGCGGGTGTCGTTCAGGACCAGCAGGTCGCCGGGCATTAGCAGGTCCAACACATCGCGGTACCGCCTGTGTTCGATCTCGCCCGAATCCTTGTGCAACACCAGGAGCCGCGAGTCGCTGCGCTCGGGGAGGGGTTCCTGTGCGATCAGGTCGTCGGGCAGTTCGTAGTCGAACGCCGATACGGGCAAGTCGTTCATCGCCATGTCGTGGCCAGCCCCGCGACACGCTCGACGTCGAGCGCCATTTGGCGCGAGAGAGCTTCCAGGTCCTTGAAGCGCTCCTGATTCCGCAGGCGGCTCTTGAACACGATCCGAATCAGCGAACCGTAGATGTCTTTCGGCTCAAAGTTAAGCAGATGGGCTTCGATTGTACTGTCGCCGCCCACAGTCGGCTTGGCACCCACCGAGATCGCGGCGGGGAAGACCCCATAGGCTGTCTCGCACTCGCCCGCGTAGACTCCGGCGAGTGGTTGGACGTGCCGCACCGAAAGCGCGAGGTTGGCCGTGGGAAAGCCGAGCGTACGACCGAGTTGTCTGCCCCGCACCACGATGCCCGACATGACAAAGGGTCGGCCAAGGAGTCTCTCCGCCGCACGCACGTCGCCTTGGGCCACCAAGTCGCGGATGCTTCGGCTGCTGACACGCACACCGTCGAGTTCAAGGGGAGGCACCACGACGGTCGCGATGCGGTCGCTAAGCCACGCCGCGTCGCCTTCGCGACCCTTTCCGATCGCGGCGTCGTGACCCACGACCAACGTCGTCGCCCGCAATCGGCCGATCAGGACGCGATCGAGGAAATCTTGGGCCGAGGTTTGGCTCATCGTTTGGTCGAACCGCAGGACCAATGCTCCGGTGAGTCCCAGCCGCTCAAAGGCCCGCAGGTTTTCGTCCAACGTGGCCAGGTTGGGTGGGCACCTGTCGGGCGCGAGGATCGTTGCCGGATGCTGGTCGAAGGTTGCGACCCAGGCTGGGAGACCACGTTCCGATGCGAGAGCCACGGCGGTTGAGAGGACGGTTTGGTGACCCAAGTGGACTCCATCGAACGTGCCGATGGCCACGACCGACGCAGGCCATTCGGCGTGAAGCGCTTCGGTGTCGAAGTGGATCAGCATGCTGCGGCTCATCCCCCATTCGGCTTCCGTGACAAGAGCGCCAGAAGCGACATCACGACGAATTGCCCCGCTGCCACCTGGAGCAGGAGTTGGGGATTCTGCCAGCCGAGAACGGGGGCCAGCAGGGGAGGGACCTGCTCCAATGCCGTGGGCATGTGGGTCATCAGCGACGACGAGACAACCAAGAGAAAACCATAGACCACCGGAAGGGTGACATTGAGCGGGAAAGCCATTCGGTAGGGCGCGAACAGGTTTGGCACCAGCAACGCCGAACCGACCATCAGCATCGCTGCCAGCACAGGAACCAGCAAGAAGTAGATCGCGGGTCCCTCAAGGCGGCGGTTCTCGGTCGGGATGGTCGCGAAAGCAACGGGAATCGCCACAGCCAGCATCGAGAGCGCCACACCAACGGCGAACGCCAAAGCCCTCATGGGAGATGCGCGTCCGGAATGTCGGAGGGATCGACGTTCGCCGAACTGCGGTTCTCCTCCTGAATCTGCTGGTAGATCTCTTTTCGATGGACGGCGACGTCCCTCGGCGCGCGGATGCCCAGACGCACCTGCTCGCCGCGTACCTCCAGTATCACGACTTCCACATCGTCTCCAATCACGATGCTCTGATGAACCTTTCGAGTCAGGACAAGCATTCGCTCACCGCCATCCGTGGCCTGCGTGGGCGTTTCGAGGTCGTCGCGCTAGGCGGCGACCGCTGGCCGAGACCGTTGAAACACCCGGTGCCGTATAGTATACGTCCCGCCGTCAAGCGCAATTTGCTTGCCGATGCGCTTAGACAGATTGATGACCAGCGGACCCAGCAGGTTGAGGGTCATTCCTTCGGGCTTGCCAGGTGGAATGCTTGCCGTCGCGAGGATCATGCGGGCCTCCGAGTCGGTCAATGCGAGGTCTGTTTCGTCTGTGGGCCGGAGTTGAGGGTCGTAGTCGGCGACGTACGCCCACGGGTCGCAGACAAGCAGACTCATTGAAGGTTCGTCGAGCGACTGCAGCCATCGGAACGGGCTGCCGGGCTTGTGTTCCAGGATGAGGAACCGCTTGAGTGCGGGCAAACCGAGCAGGCCCTGCGGGAACGTCAGAATGTCCTCTTCGTTGTATTCGACCATACCAAACCGTGTGCTCAACGTCATGGCTTTCTTAGGATCGGATGAAGTCCATGAGGCTTGACCCGAAGGATCTGCTCATGACCTGGAGTGCCGCGGTGTAGGCCACCTCGGCCGCTTGAAACTCGGTGATCGCGACGCTCAGATCCACGTCCTCGGCATCGGAGATCGTCTTGGCGAACTGGTCGATTCGCCGTTGATGGTGTGTCGCAGTGGCTTCGAGGCCTCGCATCCTCGCCCCGACATCGCCTCGAACGGTCACGACGCCCTGGATCGCCGATTGAACTTGCTGAAGTCCGGTGTCGCCGAGCCGCTTGGCATCCCCGCTCTGCAGAGCCTGCCGGATTTCCGAGAGCGCTTCGAATGCCTGCATCAGCGGAGCCTTGGCGTTCACGTTGGCCGCCTCGCTCTCGCCAGGCGCGACCTCGACCAAGATTTGGCTCTCGTCGCCATGAAAGAGTACGCCCGATTCGGTGACTTCGAAGGGCTTTTCGACCGAGTTCCTGCCCGCGAACAGGTACTGATCCTTGCTGCCCTTGCTGTTCGCCAACGAGAGCAATCGGTCCTCGATGCCCTTGAGTTCGGCGAGCAAGCCGTCGCGCGTGGCTTGATCGTTGAGCCCGTTTGAACCCTTGACCGCGAGTTCGTTGGCGCGGCGCAACACCGTGGTCACCTCGCCGAGGGCTTGTTCGCTGAGTCCTAGTTCCGCGCTGGTGGAGGCGATGTTGGCGCGATACTGTTCGGCGCGCGCACTGGCCCGCCGCAGGTCGATGCCCTGAGCTGCGACGGCTGGGTCGTCGCTCATCGTTTCGACGCGCTTGCCAGTGGTCACCCTGCGTTGCGCCTCAAAGAGTGCGCGTTGCGAGGCGCCGATTCGCTCGCTGCCCACGTGGAATTGATATTGGGACGAGATTCTCATGCGAGGTCCGATCCGATTCTCGGTTCAAACATCGCGAACTGGAGTGCCTTGGCCCGTGTTTTTGCCGGGCCCGGCAACCCCGCGAAGATGCGGGGCGCCGGGTTGTCGAGGGGTGTTGTCTGAGGGCTCGAAAGTCGCCGTTCCGAATCGCCTTGCCTCGACGTCGACCGTTGTTGGATGTTAGGCGCACTTGGGTTCGTCGCGGTTCCTCGCAAAACTGCATGCTTCGACAGGAACCTGTGGGATCTCCCCGGGGTCCAAGGTAAGAGTGCGGACATCCCGCACGCCTCCATTGTTGAAACGCACCGTCGACACGCAACCCGCAAGGGTGGATCGAATGTCAGGCGCGAACCCGTCGCCGGGTATCCCGGGGAGTCTGGTCGCGTCGTGAGTTCGTTTCGGATGATCGACTTCATCGCGGCTCGACGCGACCGGCGCGAACACGGCGCTCAGGCCATCCATGCGTTTGTCGGTCAGTTGGTCGCTGGCGCGATCCCGGACTACCAGTCGGCGGCATGGCTCATGGCTGCGGTGCTGAATCCTCTCAACGAGAACGACACCGCCATCCTCACCCAAGCGATGGCGTCCAGCGGTGTGACGCTTGATCTATCCGAACTGCCCAAGCCATGGCTGGACAAGCACAGCACGGGAGGTGTGGGCGACAAGACGACTATTGCCTTGGTCCCGGCGCTCGCCGCATGCGGGGCGACCATGGTCAAGATGAGTGGTCGCGGATTGGGCATCACGGGCGGAACCATCGACAAACTCGCATCCATCCCGGGAATGCGGCTCGACTTCGATCCCGACGACCTGGTCGAACTGGCTGCCGAAACCCATTTGGCGGTCGCCGGCGCCAATAAGTCCATCGCGGCAGCGGACAAGATCCTCTACGAGTTGAGAGACGCGACGGGGACCGTGTCGTCGATTCCCCTGATCGTCGCCAGCATCCTCAGCAAAAAGATCGCGGGTGGTGCAAAGCATGTGATGCTCGACGTCAAGGTGGGTTCCGGCGCGTTCATGACCAACTTGGTGGACGCGCGTGAACTCGCGGGCTGGTTGGTCAGGACAGGTCGCAAGGCCGGACTCAACATTCGTGCCGCAGTCACCGATATGTCGTGCCCGCTCGGTCGCACGGTCGGCAACGCACTCGAAGTCTACGAAGCGTTCGATTTCTTGGCCGGCAAGCCAACGGGACGGTTCGGCGAACTCTGCATCGAACTGGGGGGGCAAGCATTGGACTTGGCAGGATTGGCTCACTCGCCCAGGCACGGCCGGGAACGTCTTCGCGATGCCGTGGCATCGGGACAAGCGCTGAGGAAGGCGGGAGAGTGGCTGGATGCTCAGGGCGGCTCGTTCGAAGCGGTTCTGAACAGAGGGCTTCCCGAAGCACCCGTTCGGATGGACTGGGTGCATCGGGGCGGTCGGAAGTTCGTGGAGTCCATCGATGCGGGCGAGGTTGGCTCTCTCGTGGTCGCCCTCGGCGGTGGGAGGTTGAGAAAGGAGGACGAGATCGACCCATCCGTTGGACTCGAGTTCATGGTTGAGCAAGGGTCTCCGTTGAGCGACGGCGACCTGATCGCCCGAATCCATGCCCGAAGCGACGAAGAGGCCGTCGAGGCGCTGGAAAGGCTTCATGCGGCGGTGAGTCTCGCCGACAAACCCGTCCGCATCTCGCCGCTCGTATTCGACGTACTGTAACATCAGCCCCGCGCGGAAACTTTCCGCGCGCCGAACGGGGTCTACTTTCATTGACCACCCAACATGAGTGACACACAGAAAAGCATCCATGCGGCTTTGGCCGTCGTGATCGCCGCCAGCGCGTTTCTGGTCGGGTTGGAGATGCGCGACAAAGCCGATCTAGGAGGCGCGAAGCTCGTCTCAAACGAGGCTGTCGCGATGGCGAGCAACAGTGGAGCGGAACGCACCGTCGCTGCGAATGTCGAGGACCGAAAGTATGTCGCGGCGATTGTCGAGATGCTGGATCGCGCCTATGTCGAGCCCATCGAAGATCGCAACAAACTGGGTTCGGGTGCCGTGCGTGGCATGATTGCGAGGTTGGGCGATGCGGATTCGCTTTTCTACGACGCTGCAGCGTTCGAGCGATTGGAAGAGGCCAGAGCCGGGCGGTTCGAAGGCATCGGCGTAGTGACGCGCTTCGACTTGACCAAGGTCGAGCCCGATGAAAGCGGCAATGACGACGATTCGACCAAGCGGGAGGCCGCTATGTTGCCGCGGGTCCTCATCGCAAGCGTCGCGCCTGGAGGTCCAGCCGACGAAGCGGGCCTCAAGGCTGGCGACGTGGTTACCGGCGTGGATGGCAAGTGGGTGGTGAACGCCGACGACATTCTGGCGTTGCGCAAGCTCCAACAGGAGACGGAGGATCCAGCCAAGTCGGCTGCCGAGCGAGCCGATGCGGAGAAGCGGTTTATCGCCGCGCGAAAGTCGATGGTCGAGCGGATGCGGAGCAGCATGATGCCCATGCGCGCCCAGGAGTTGCTGACTTCGGGCACGACCGGTTCTGTCAAGTTGGCGGTCAGGCGCGGCACACAAGTGGTCGAGGCCGACGTGGCCAAGCGAGAGACCAACTTGCCGCTTGTTTCAGAAGGTTCGAGAGGCATCCGGTTCTGGTTTACACCCGAGGCCGTCGCCGAGCTTGAGGCGGCCATCGGCAAGAAGACGGAGATTGTTTTGGACCTCACACAGAACGCGACGGGCGACGAATCGACCTTGACCACGTTCCTAGGTCTGTTTGGGAGCGCTGGCGAGTACGGCACCCTGCGCTCGGATAGGCCGGATGCGCCTGCCAAACCGCTGACCGTTGTGGAAGGTCGGCAGAGCCCTGTCCGGGTGGTCATTCGTGTCGATGGCTCGACTCGGGGCGTGGCCGCGATTTTCGCCAAGGCTCTTGAGTCAAAGGGGATCGCCCGATTGGAGGGCAAGCTTGACGATAGCGCGTTGGTCCTCAGCAAGACCGTTCGGTTGGCGGACGGTAGCGGGTACACGCTCAACACCGGGACGTTTGTCGGAGGTGCGCGGTGAAGAGACTGCTGACCTTGGCCTTCGCTGCGGGAGCGTTCTTCCTTGTGGGATTCACCATGCGCGACCTGCAAGCGGCGCGCATGCCTTCGACCCACGCTCTTGGGAACCTGCTTGGCCGACCGTCTAGCGAGCCCCAAACGCTTTCAGCCAGTGCTGTGTTCGGCGAGGCCCTCGCCGACATCGAACACAACTTTGCCAAGCCCGTCGACGTTTCTGAACTGAGGTATGCGGGGATTGGCGGCATGGTGGCATCGCTGGGAGACCCGCACACCATGTTCCTCGAGCCCCAGATGGCGCAGGAGTTCGCCCTGGAGACCATGGGCAACTTCGTCGGCGTCGGTGCGAGGTTGACCTCCGACCCCATGGGTGCCAAGGCCGTGTCTGTGTTTGAAGATGGTCCCGCCGCGCGCGCCGGGCTCAAGTCGGGCGACGTGATCACCGGGGTGGACGGGAAGTCGGTCGTGGGTTGGCCGACTGACGACATCGTCAAACTCATCCGGGGCGAGGAAGGCACGTCGGTCGTCCTCACGATCCTTCGGACCAAGGAAGCCGAGTCGCTCGACCTTTCGATGATCCGCCGGCCGATCGTGGTTCCGAGCGTGGAATCAAAGGTCCTTGACGGCTCTGGTGTGGGCTACATCTCTGTGACCTCGTTTTCAGAACCCACAGTGGAGCAATTCTCGAAGGCGTTGGACAAGCTGACCGCGGCGGGGGTGAAGGGACTGGTCATCGACCTGCGGAGCAACCCCGGAGGGCTGCTCAACACCGCATCTGAAATGCTGTCGAACTTCCTGGATGGTCAGACGGTCGTGACGATGCGCATGCGCGAGGGCTCCGAGCAGGTCGAGAGAACCCGGCGCGGGCGCGTCCGGCCCAACATGCCTCCCGTGGCTATCCTTCTTGACGAGCAATCGGCCAGCGCAAGCGAGATTTTCGCCGGCGTGATGCGGGAGGCGAACTTGGCCACTTTGGTCGGCGAACACTCTTACGGCAAGGCGTCCGTGCAGAACGTGTTGCCTCTTCGCGACAAGTCGAGCCTCAAGATCACCATCGCGAAGTATTACTTGCCGAGCGGTGCCGACATCTCACGGAAAGTGGACGCCGATGGACAGTACATCAGTGGAGGATTGAAACCCGATGTCGAAGTGAAGTTGAACCTCGACCAATCGCCCGTCATCGGCGATCCGAACTCGGACAACCAACTGGCCGAAGCCGTCAAAGTCGTCCTCGGTCAAACGAAGGCCTGAACCATGCCCAGCCTATTCACGAGGATCATCAATCGCGAGCTTCCCGCCACGATCGTCTACGAGGACGAACACGTGGTGGCGTTCAAAGACATCGCACCCGTCGCCCCCGTCCATATCGTCATCGTTCCACGAACGGAGATCAAGGGTCTTTCGGCGTTGCCGGACGACGGCGATCACCGGCACATCTTGAATGCCGCGAAGACGATTGCCGAGCAACTCGGACTCACGGGCGGATATCGCTTGGTGATCAACGAGGGGCGAGATGGGGGCCAGTCGGTGGACCACTTGCACGCCCACCTGCTGGGCGGGCGCAAGATGACTTGGCCCCCCGGGTAATGGGATTCTGGTGAGCGAGGCTCCTCAACCTTCGCCTACCATAAAGTCGGACGCCCCGGCCCGAGGGCCGGGGCGCTGATTCGGCCGATTGCGGATCGGCGAATCCCCGAGGGAAGGAGGATATGCGTCACTTGGTTCAACGTCCCACCACCCCCGCCCGTTCCACCCCTCTTCGTGGGCTGAGTACAAGGTCCCTAGGTGAGCCTAGGGTTGGCTCCGCGCCATGTCCGCCAACATCAACCCGGGTCGCAGGTCGAAGGAGAGCACCCGAATCGGGGGCTCAACCGCCACCGGGTGTTGGCGACCAGATGGTCGTTGCCCACGTGATGCTCGAAGCAGGTCTCAGGGAGCCGAGGGCGTGCGAGTGTCGGGGTCTAGTGGCGTCCCGCGTGCCTTGTTAGGCGTCGGTCGTGGAGGGCAACAGGGACTCCAGTACCTCAATCAGCTGTGGCAGGTCTGACATCGTCGTCTCATAGACAACCTCCCAGTCAATGGCGTCATACCCGTGAACGGCACGGTTGCGCATCCCAATAGCTAGGCGCCATGGGATGTCCGGGTGCTTGAGTTGGTCTTGGCGGGAAACGCGGTTTGCCGCTTCGCCGATGATGACGAGCTGGCTCCACACGACTCACTGCGCGTCTTCACTCCTCAGGAACTCAGTGAGGCTCATGCAACTAACCCGCTTAGTTGCCCTGCGAGCGGCAGTCAACATGTCGAGGAAGGAACCTAGAGGATCATGCGGCATAGACGATTACCGCAGAGTCAAGGATCGCATGTTTGCGGATCGTGTTCATGCTCCTCATGAGCGACGGTCGGAGGATAAGGTCCACAGGTCGTCCAACAAGCGCCGCGAGCTCGTCTTCGATTGCCAGCAGTTGGCTCATGGGCAGACGCACATCTTCATCGAACGTTGCGAGGAAGTCCAGATCGCTCGAGGGGCCAAAGTCCGGCCGCAGATACGAGCCGAATACCGCCAGTTCGTGAATGTGGTGGCGACGGCAAAACTGGGCTAGTGCTTCGCGGGGAAGTTCTGGCCTGCGTTGCGACGTTCGGTTCATAGGTCCATTATGCGGCATCGGCCACAAGAGACCCACTGAGACCCCACAGGTGCGAGCGCTCGATCCGCACTCGAATCAGCCGACCGGCCCAAGACGGCTCGCCGGGGAAGTGAACCATCTTGAACTCCCGACTGTATCCCTGCAAAAGTGCGGGGTTCTTGGGCGAGGGACCTTCGACCAACACCTCGACCTCGCGACCGACGCAACCCGCATTGATCTCGCACGTGATGCGGTTTTGCAGTTCGACCAACGTCTGCAGCCGACGTTGCTTGAGTGGATAGGGCAACTGTTCCATCTCCGCCGCCGGAGTGCCGGGACGAGGCGAGTAGGCGAACACATACGCGCCATCGAACCGAAACCGCTCGACCGCCGCCAAAGTCTGCTCGAACTGCTCCTCGGTTTCGCCGGGAAAGCCCACGATCAGGTCGGTGGTGATCGATAAGCTCGGCACCTGGGCTCGCAGGTTGGCGAGGATGTCGGCGAAGCCCTCGACCGTGTAGAGACGCTTCATCGCGCGTAGCATCTCGTCCGAGCCGGATTGGAGGGGCATGTGGACGTGCTCCATCACTTGCGGGCAATCGCGGATGGTCTCGATGAGTTCGTCGCTGAAGTCGCGCGGATAGGGACTGGTGTAGCGGATGCGCTCAAGGCCCGGCACGCCCGCCAGAAGCCGGAGCAGTTTGGCGAACGGGACCCGCCCTTCGGCGAGATTCTTGCCGTAGGAGTTGACCGTCTGGCCGAGCAGCGTGACCTCTCGCGTGCCCTGAGCGGCCAGTTCGGCGACTTCTCGGAGGATGTCCTGCGTGGGCCGGCTCCGTTCGCGTCCACGGGTGGTGGGCACGATGCAGAATGTGCAGAACTTGTCGCACCCGTACTGGATGGGCACGAACGCCTTGAGTTTGGGTTTGCGCTCGACCTTGCGCTCGGGCAGATCGGTGACCACCGCGCCTTTGCGCTCGGGGAGTTCGAGGCGCTTGGCGAAACGCCGAGTTTGGGCGGCCTCTTCGACGAGAGCCGGGATGCGCGCGATCTGGGCCGTGCCCACCACGAAGTCGACAAACGGGGCACGCTTCTTGATCTCGTCGGCCCGGAGTTGCGCCATGCAACCGCACACGCCGACGATCAGGTCCTTGTTCCGCTCCTTGAGCATCGCGATCTCGCCAAGCAGAGAGAACGCCTTGTCTTCGGGCTTCTTGCGGACGCTGCACGTGTTGAGCAGAACGACTTGGGCCTCGCGGAGCGAAGCGGCTGGTCCGAACCCGATCTCCTGCAGGTAGAGTCCGATCTGCTCGCTGTCCTCCTCGTTCATCTGGCAGCCCCACGTCTGGATGAAGTAGGTCCCGCGCCGAATCTGGTTCGACGGGCGGGGGGCGTTGCCGGGTCTGAGGAGCGTTTGGGCCATGCGGGAGGCCCAGAGGATACCGCGAGAGGCCCATCTGCCCGGGCCAGGCCCGTGCGGTATACTATCGCAGCTTTACCGCCACCGCCCGCAAGGGCTGGGAAACGGTTGCAAGGAAACAAGCAATGGCAAGAGTCAAACGTGGCCTGATGCGCCACAAACGCCACAAGAAGATCATCCAACGCGCCTCGGGCTACTGGGGTCGCAAGAAGAACGTTTTCCGCCGCGCTCACGAGCAGGTGATGAAGTCGGGCCAGTACGCGTTCCGCGACCGGCGCCAGCGCAAGCGAGACTTCCGCCGACTATGGATCGCGCGCATCTCCGCTGCCTGCAAGCTGTGCGACGTCAAGTACAACGACCTCATCCACGGCATGACGGACAAGGGCATCGCCGTCAACCGCAAGATGCTCAGCGAGCTGGCCATCCACGACATGGAAGCCTTCCGCAAACTCGTCCGCGAAGCGGTTTCGTAGCTCCATAACGGTGGTGGCGAGGGGTCCGAGGCGGATACGCCTCGGACCCCTCGATCATGTGAACCACGAGCGCGATCCTGTTAGTGGACGACCAGGAATCTCCTCGTCAACTCTATCAGGTTGCTTGACGCGAAAGCGCCGGGCAGCAACGGGCAGACGCGTTCGAAGAGTTGCAGAAGGGCAGCGTTTGGGAGATTGCCTGTGGAAACAAGCAAGAGCTTTCGCGGAATTCGGGAACGCAGATGCGAGATGACAAAGTCAGCGTCTTTGCTCACGACAACTCGGTCCTCCTCGTCAGCTATGGCACAAATCTCATCGTCTGAGGTCCGATTGCCTCGGGGAAGTTGTGATGTGTGCGCAGAGTCAATTGAATGCGCAGCCAGCGTCCGACAAAGGGCAACAGGAAGTTGCGCATCGACCAGACACTTCAACTCAGAGCAACCGTCCGTTTCGATTGGACCATGCGCTGTGCGTACTCAAGAGCCGCGAGGATGTCCTCTCGCTCCAGGTCCGGATAATCTGCGAGGATCTCATCGTGGCTCATGCCGGATGCGAGCCAAGCAAGGACCTCTTCGACGGGGTACCTCAGACCTCGCAGGCATGGTTTGCCATGGCAGATTGAGGGGTCGGTCGTAATGCGATCCAGCATAGCGTTCATTGTAACAGGCGCACCAAGTTACTGAACCACTTCGACGTCCACGGGCGGGACCAGGCCGATCGCGGCGCCGCGCGAAAGCAGTTCGCGAATCGCGCGCACACCCTCTTCACCCATATCCAGCGTGCGCTCGTTGACGTACATTCCCACGAACTCGTCACTCGTTTCGACGTCCATTCCCCGTGCAAACTGCAAGGCGTATTCCAAGGCCTTGGGGCGGTTCGACAGGCCTGCCTGGATGCTCTCACGCATGCAGCGGCTGACGTCGGCGACCAGCTCCGGGCCAAGGTCTTTTCGCACGGTGTTGACCCCCAGCGGCAGGGGCAGTCCGGTCTCGCGCTTCCACCACTTGCCGAGGTCTTCGATGAGCACCATGCCCTCCTTCTCGTAGGTCAACTGCCCTTCGTGGATGATCAATCCGGCCTCGAACCGTCCTTCCTGGACCGCAGGAATGATCTCGTCGAACGGGACGACCTCGAACTTGGGGTCCGGCAGGTACAGGTTCAGGGCCAAGAAAGCGGTGGTGAGCTTGCCGGGCACAGCGATCGTCGTCTCGGCCAACTCCTCGCGGGAGAGAGCCCGCTTGGAGACGATCATCGGGCCGTAGTCGTCGCCGAACGAGCCGCCATGGCGAAGCAGGGCGTACTTGTCCGAGACGTAGGCGAAGGCGTGAACCGAGACCGCCGTGGATTCGAGCCGACCCTCCATCGCCCACTCGTTGAGGGTTTGGATGTCGCGGAGGATGTGTTCGAATTCGTGGTCGGATTGGACTGCGCCGGACGCCAAACCCCAGAACATGAAGGCGTCGTCGCTGTCCGGGCTGTGCCCGATGCGGATTTTCATACGGCTCGCCTAGGGTACCCCCTAGCCCGAACGGGCAACCCGCCAGCCGTCCGCAAGGTCCCACGGGCCTGCGACGGCGCGCTTGGCGTCGGTACCCACCGGAGCAGAAACACGGCACAACGCCCCGAGTACCGTAGGGATGTCGTCCTGCGGCTTCCAGTGGGCCATCTCGCGGTCGATGAAGCCTGTGTCCACGGTCCCGGCCAGGAAGGCCGGGTGTTGGAGAACGGACAACATAAACTCAATGTTGGTGGGCGCACCGAGAACGTGGAAGTCGAGCAGGGCGTCTTCCATGCGCTTGATCGATCCAGCTCGCGTTTCTCCGGAGCAGATCGTCTTGGCCAGAAGCGAGTCGTAGTAACGGGGCACCTCGGCGCCTGGACCGTATCCGGTGTCGACCCGTATTCCGGGGCCCGATGGTTGAGCCCACCCCAGCAGGCGGCCCGAAGCGGGCATGAAGCCCCGGCCGGGGTCTTCGGACACGACACGCACTTCCAGAGCGTGGCCTCGTATCGCAGACCGGTCGCCGTCAAAAAGGACCTGGGGGAGGGTAAGTGGTTCCCCTTCAGCGATCCGAAGTTGCCATTGGACCAGGTCCACACCGGTGATCTGTTCGGTCACGGGGTGTTCGACTTGCAGCCGGGCGTTGACCTCCAGGAAGTACACGGCCTCGGCCTCGGGATCGTAGATGAACTCGACCGTCCCCGCACCCACGTAGCCCGAGGCTCGAGCCAGTTCGATCGCGCTGCGGCGCATGGTTTCCCACAGCGGTAACTTGTCCGGGTCGGCAAAAAGCGGGGATGGGGCCTCTTCGATCAGCTTCTGATGCCTTCTTTGGACCGAGCATTCGCGCTCGAACAGTACGGCCACGTTGCCCTGATGGTCGGCGAGGAGCTGAACCTCGATGTGTCGGGGGCCAAGGATGAGTTTCTCAACCATCATCGCCCCATCTCCGAACGCTGATTCGGCTTCGGAGCGAGCGAGGCTCAAGGCAGAGTCGAAGTCTTCGGCCGAGCGCACGATCCTCATGCCGCGTCCGCCTCCGCCTGCCGAAGCCTTGAGCATCACGGGATAGCCGATGGCGTCCGCCGCCTCCCTGAGTTGGGCGCCGCTTGCCCCTGCTTCGAAGAAGCCCGGCACCGTGGGCACCCCGCAAGAATGGGCCAGTTCCTTAGCGGGAATCTTGGCGCCAAGAGCCCGCATGGCTGAGGCCGGGGGGCCGACGAACGTCACGCCTGCGGCTTCGCACGCCTCGGCGAAGTCGGCGTTCTCAGACAGGAAGCCATACCCAGGGTGGACGGCGTCGGCGCCGGTCTCGAGGCAGGCGGCAAGGATTTTATCGGTGCGGAGGTAGCTCTCGCGGGAGTCCGAGAGTCCAAGAGCGACCACCGTGTCGGCCAGTTTGGCGTGGGCCGCGTTGGAGTCGGCTTCGCTGGCGACCGCCACAGTTCGCAGACCCATTTCGCGGGCGGCACGGATGACCCGGACCGCGATTTCGCCTCGATTGGCGATCAGCAGGGTCCTCATCGCTCCACCACGAAGCTGGCCTTGCGCTTCTCAAGGAATGCGGCGACGCCTTCGCGGGCCTCGTCGCCAGCTCGAACGCGGGCCAGACGCCGGGCCGCATCTTCCGGCGAAGCCGGTGGGTCGAGAGGCAACAGTTTGGCTCCGGCGACGGCCTTCGGCCCGGCAGCGAGCACCATCTTGACCCTGGCCTCGACTTGTTCGTCGAGTTCTTCTTCGGCGCACACGGCATGGACCAAGCCGATCTGGAGGGCGCGCTGGGCGTCGAACACCTCGCCCGTCGAAAAGAGGGCACGGGCGTTGCCGTGACCGATCTTGTCCATGACAAGAAGCGAGATCGTGCCCGGCACCAGCCCCAACCGGATTTCGCTGAAGCTGAACTTGGTGCCCTCGGCCGCGACCGCATAGTCGGAGGCGGCCACAAGGCCGCTGCCGCCGCCGAACGCCGCTCCCTGGACACGGGCGATCACCACCGCGGGACAGCGGGCGATGGCCTGGAACAGGTTGGCCAAGTTCAGTGCGTCCCGGTAGTTCTCTTCCTCGTTGTAGTCGAATGAGCGGCGCATCCACTCCAGGTCGCCGCCCGCGCAGAACGCCTTGCCTTCCCCCCCAAGAACCACGACGCGGATGCCAGCGGGCACATTGGAGAACACCTCGGAAAGAGCGGCGATTTGCACGTCGCCAAAGGCGTTGCGCACCTCTGGGCGGTTCATCGTGACGTAAAGAACGGGGCCGTCGGCTTCGACGCGGAGCATGGCCTCAAGTATGGACGACCGATGATCCTCTCCACTCATTGGTCACTCGAACGTCGAGGATGCAGGGAGCCGACAGAACCAGAGCGAACCACAATCGGCATGGATGATCAAGCCTCTCTGGGCATGGCGATCAACAGGCTGGTGGACCGCCGTATGCGGGTTCGGCAGGGCCAGGGGAAAGAGCTTGCGCGCCTTGAGGCGATCTACCAGGAATTGCGGAGCGAGATCCGGCAGAGGATCGAGCAACGCGACCGCTATTCGATTCAGATGACGGTGTCGCTTGCCGCGATTGTGGCGATCAGCGCCACCCGGACCGACCAGATGAGGGAAATGCATCGTGTGTTGCTGGCGGCGCCCCTGGTCTCGATTTACTACACGGTGCTGATCCAGTATTCGTATGCCGTGCACTCGGTGCTCTCGCGACAACTGCGGGAAGCCATCGAACCGGCCATTGCTCGGCTGACAGGCGTTTCCGTAGAGTTTGAAATTGAGAACTACTACAAGACTCACCGAGTGCCGGGGATCCGCCGCACATTCTTTATGACGTCGATGTGGGTGATGACTGTCTGCACGACGCTGGTGATCGGCTTGACAGAGCCATCTTGGTCGATGGACTCGATCCTTGTTCTGAGCGCGAGCCTTCTCTATTGGGTGTTTGCCCTGGGCGTGACGTTGCTGTTTCCCAAAGAGGCCTAGAACACGACCATCGCTTTCAGGATTTCGCCTTCCCGCATCGCTCGGTAGGCTCTGGGCAACTCGTCGAGGGAGACGAAGTCGCTGACCACTTGCTCTGCGCGAAGGCCACCCGATCGCAGTGTCCTCAAGGCTTCTGCCGTGTCCGTTGGGCCGCACGAATAGCTCGTGGCGAGGCGCAGGTCTCGGAAATAGAGGGTTTCCAGGTCCAGCGGCACCGGCTTCGCGGGTGGAAGCGGCGCAAAGAGCACCAGTGTGCCCCCCGGACGCAACAGGCTCAGGCCGAACTCGAGCGCCTGCTGCGTTCCGGGGCACACGACGACGGCGTCCACGGGTTCGGCTTGCTCGGGCGAGAGGGCGCGGACACCTTGGGACTCGGCCCACGCTCGCCTTGCGGGGTTGGTGTCGTAGCCGGCCATGCCTTGCCGCACCAAGGCGTGCATCAGACCCAGCGCACCTAGTCCAACGACAGAGGAAGTCCCCCACTCGGGCAACAAAGAGAGCGACTTGTGTACGCAAGCGAGCGGCTCGGCGAGGGCCGCGTCCACAGGTCTGAGATCGTTCGCTAGATGCGTATCGTTAAGGTTTTTGGCTGAAACTGCGAACGATTCCGCCATGCCGCCCGGTTCGAGTCGCGTGGCCTTCCACTGCGGGCAATGCACATGCCTTCCTGTTGCGCACCAGTCGCACGCGAGGCAAGGCGCATGATGGTGGGGGAACACGCGCGAACCCACAGGGAACCTCGCGTCGTCCGATGCCTCGACGATGCCGCAGACCTCGTGCCCAAGCACGTGGGGCGCCTTCCGGTCGAGGTACCAAGCCATCAACTCGCCCGAGCAAAGGCCGCAAGCCTCGGTGCGCACGAGAAGCCCGCCCGAGGGCAGATCGGGGACAGATTCGTCCACGATCTCGACGCTGCCTCCCTTGACATATCGGGCGAGTCGATTGCCTGTTCTCACGGTTCGAACACGAACTTGATGCCTTGGCCCGTCCGCAAGTCCTCGAACACCTGGGCACCTTCGTCGAGCGACCTCTTGCCAGAGATCAGCGGGCCGACTTCGAAGCGCGGATCGAGCAGCCACTCGCGGGCCCGCAGCACGGCATCGGTTCCGAAATGGAACGGACTGACAATGGTGATCTGGTCGTAGTGGACACGCCGCGTGTCGAAGCAGGCTGTCGATCCCACGCGACAACCTCCAAACAAGACGACCGTGCCTCCCCTGACGACGAAGTCGAGCGACCGCTCCCACACCTCGACGGCACCAGTGCATTCGATGACGCAATCAAACCCTCGCAGGGCCGGGCTCTTGGGGTCGAACGCCTCGATCTTGGCGCCAAGCTGCTGGCCAACGGCCAGACGGTTTTCGTTGCGGCCGGCCAGAGTGACCTCGCCCACCCCCATGTAGCGCAAAGCGGCAACGAACAACAAACCAATCGCGCCGGGCCCGATGACCAGCACCCGGTCCTCCGGGCGAAGCCGCAACAACGAGAGTCCCTGCAACACGCAGGCCAATGGCTCGAGGAGGGCGGCCCGCTCGAAGCTTAGGCCCGAAGGTTTGTGGAACAGGTGCTGCTTGGCGATGCGGGCTGGCACCAGGAGATACTCGGCGTAGCTGCCCAGCACTTTGGTCGCCATGATCGTCTCGCAAAGATTCTCCTGCCCCCGAAGGCACCAGCGACACGTTTTGCATGGGGCGGAATGGACGCCCATGACCGCATCGCCTTCCCGAAACGGCGCCCCATCGCCGACCGCGGCGACCTCGCCGCTGTATTCGTGACCGAACGTGCCGGGCATGGGAATCTGGGGATGGCCGCGCAAGTAGGCTTTGAGGTCGGTTCCGCAGGTGGTGGCGGCGCGCACGCGCAACAAAACGTCTCCGGGTCCAGGCTCGGGGACCGCCGTTTCCTGCAGCCGAACCGAACCGGGCTGTTCGAGGATCAGGGCTCGCATGAAGCTAATCCGCCAGCGGAATCCACCGCTGGTAGACTTCGGATTATACGCCTTCGCGCGGGATTCGTCTCATGCCCACCATTCGAAGCACCACTTGGGTCGATGCCCCCCTGGCAAGGGTTGTCGAGATCGCTCAGGACAACGCCTCGTTCCCCGAGTTCATGACGGACGTCAAGTCCCTTGAGATCGTCGAGCGCGAAGGCGGGCGCGTGGTGAGCGATTGGGTGGGTTTGATCCCGCAGTTCATGCTCAAGGTCCGGTGGCGACAGGAAGATGTGTGGGATCTCGCAGCCCATACCTGCACGTTTCGGCAACTCGAAGGGGACTACGACTCCATGTCGGGTGTTTGGAGCTTCACGGACGAGAACGGTGGAACGCGATTCGACAGCGTCGTGGACTACGAGTATCGGGTGCCGGGACTTGGACCCCTCGTGGGCAAAGTGGTTCAGAAGATCGTGCAGGCGAACCTCGACAATGTTTTGGAAGCCATCAAGCGCCGTGCCGAAGCTTCTGCATTCTGAACTATGAGAACTGAAAACTGAAATCTGAAAACTGGATTGTCACCTTCCGCCCAGCCCGCTCAAGTGAACGCCTTTGATGAAGTACCTCTGTGCGGCAAAGAAGAGGATGATCGTGGGCACAATGTGAATCAGGGATGCGGCCATCAATTGGCCCATATTGGTGCCAAATGTATCTTGAAACAAGCGAAGCCCGATCGACATCGTGTAGTTCTCCGGTGAGTTAAGATAAATCAATGGACCGTCGAAGGCATCCCAGTTTCCAATGAAGCTGAAGACCACCACGGTCGTGATCGCTGGCCCGCTCAATGGCACGATCAGCCGCCATAAAATGCCCCAGTAGCTGCAGCCATCGATCAGCATGGCTTCGTCCAACTCGCGGGGAATCGTCAGAAAGAACTGTCGCAACAAGAAGATCGAGAACGCGCCTCCACCGAAAAAAGCGGGAATCGTAAGGGGAGCAAACGTGTCGATCGCGCCGAGTTGCCGCCAAATCAGGTAGACCGGAATCATGGTGACTTGGCCAGGCAACAGCATGGTAGAGATCATCGTCATGAAAAGGATGTCGCGTCCCTTGAATCGAAATCGAGCAAATCCATAGGCCACGAGCGATCCGGTGACGACTTGAGCGGTC
This sequence comes from Fimbriimonadaceae bacterium, assembly GCA_039811705.1. Lineage (GTDB taxonomy): Bacteria > Armatimonadota > Fimbriimonadia > Fimbriimonadales > Fimbriimonadaceae > UBA2387. Next base: position 38,926 of record JBDHZD010000008.1, read on the forward strand.
ATGCTGACCAGGGTGACAAAAACAGTATTCTCAACGAAGTTGAGGAAGGGAAGCGCATTCCAAGCTGCAGGAAAGTTCTCCCAGGTCGGCTGGGCCGGCCACAAACGTGTCGGATCCTTGGCGATCTCCTCTTGCGTCTTCAGCGCCGTTGCCACCGTCCACAGGAATGGAATCACGAAGAACGTCGATCCGCCGATCAGGGCAACCCATACAAGGAATCGCTTCACGCTTCGCCTCCCTCGTAGTGGACCCACTTCTTGGAGGCACGAAACTGGATCAAGGTAAATGCCATCAGGATTGCGAACAAAACCCAAGCCAATGCGCTCGCTTTGCCCAATTTGAATTGCTCGAAGGCCGTGCGGAACAGGTAGAGCGCGTAAAAGAGCGATGCATTGTTCGGCCCGCCACCTGTCATGATGTAGGCCTGAGTGAAGATCTGGAACGCCCCGATCAGGCCGAGAACGAGGTTGAAGAACATCACCGGCGACAAGAGGGGGAGTGTGACGTGCCAAAACTGCTGGCGATGGCTGGCTCCGTCAAGCCGAGCGGCTTCGTAGTAGGTTTCCGAGATGCCTTGCAGTCCTGCCAGGAAGATCACCATGCGGGCTCCGCCGACACCCCAAAGTGACATGAGCACAAAGGCAGGCAATGTAAAGCGTTCGTCTTGAAGCCATTGCGGCGTAGGCAAACCTAGAAAACCAAGTCCAAGATTCAGCGCGCCATTCTCGGAATTGAACACCCATTGCCATAGGATCGCTGCCGCAACGCTTGGCACGAGTGATGGAATATAGAATAGTGTGCGAAAAAGGGGAATGCCGCGTACCTTCTGGTTGAGCAACAAGGCGATCAACAATGAACCGGCCACACCCAAGGGAACCGAGATGAACGCATAAGCGAAGGTATTGGAGAGTGCCTTCCAAAACAATGGATCCGTGGGCAGGCGTCGATAGTTCTCCAGCCCAACGTACTGCAGAGTGACAAGGTCGTACTTGTAAAAGGAGAGCCAAAGCGAAGCGATCATGGGGCCGGCGGTGAAGCCAAGGAAACCCGCGAGCCAGGGTGTAATGAACAACCATCCCCAGAATGCAGGTTGGTCCGTCAGGCGTCGCTTCAAAAGCCCGGATCCTCCGAAAGGATGGCATCGATCTTGTCCTTTGCGCGCCGCAAGACAACGGCTGCGCTTCGTTCACGGCCCGCGAAAAGATTGTCCGTTTCCATTTGGAGAGCGTTGATCCATTCGACCCAGCGTTCGCTGATGGGAAGGATCCGTCCGTTCTCGACGGATTCGACAAAGGCTTGGAGTTGATAGGGGGGCTGGTCGGTCTGCAGGTATTCCGCCGAGTACGCAACGTCTTTGCGCGTCGGAAAACACCGTCGGATTTGGGCGTACAGCAGGCGTTCGGTGTCTCGACTGGCCATGTACTTGACGAATCGCCAAGCCGCCTCCGGGTTCTTACAGTTCTTCGGGATAACGAGTTGGTTGCCTTTGATGACGGTGTTCCCTCCGGCTGGTCCTGTCGGAATAGGTGCGACGTCCCATTCGAATCCCTTCGCCACCTCTCGATACCGGGGGATCATCCCCATGAAATCCATCACCATGCCGACTTTGCCGCTTTCGAAAGTGAAGGCGAAGTTGGCTCCCTGGGCGGGCGTGGGTGCCGCTCGGTCAACCCACACAAGATCCGCAAGAAACTGGTAGGCCGCCACGGTGCCGGGCATGTCCAGGGTGCTTCGGTTGGCTTCAAGATCGATCATCTCGCCACCGAAGCCACGCACGCAGGCGATGATGGCGGGCAATTGGGGGACTGTGGTGCCGAAGCGCTTAGGTCGTCCACCTTCGAAGCGAGTGAGAGCGATCGCGCTCTGCCTGAATCGATCCCACGTCCATTTGCCTTGCTGGTGGAGCTGCCAAGGGTCGTCAAGGCCAGCCTCGTCGAACATGGATTTGTTATAGTACATAGCAACTCCCCCGAACAATACGTTCAAAGCCATGAGCTTGCCGTCGACATAGCACTCTTCGAGGGCGGTGGGGAAGTACACGTCCGGGTCAAAGTCTGGGTCGGCCTTGGCGTAGGGCGTGAGATCGGTGAAGTGGCCCTTGGCGGCCAGATTCGGGAAGAAGTAGTGGTCCACGCGCATGACGTCGGGCGCGGTTCGGGAGCCCAGCATCATGATCTGCTTCTGCGCATACGACGTGCCTGGCACGCTGAAGACGGTTACGTGCAGGTCTGGGTTCTGTTCGTTGAACCGTTTGACAATCTGTCGCTCGACTTCGAACTGCTGGGGGTTGCCCCAGGCCATGTAGCGAAGGCAGGTCTTGCCCTCTGGGCATCCGGTTGCACGCGAGAAGCACCCTGCCGCGACCGCGCCCGCGACCAGCAGGCCGATGGAGGCAATGGCGAAGCGACGAAGAACCACAGACCTCCCCAATACGGGACGGACCCTGCGATGTCCTGCCCGCTCGCCGCTCAACGCCGCCAATGCCAGCGGATCATTTCTTCTTTGGGCGTCGCGTAGTCGGCGCTGAGTGCGAACCGGATTCCGCCATAGCCCAAGAAGACCACCAGGAGAACGAGAATCCCGCGATCCCAGGAGCGGTTCAGTTCGACGGACCGCCTCGTTGAGAATCCCCAGAGCGCCAAGAGGGCTGCGGTCGTGAACAGGGCGTAGAGCACCGTGCCGAGGGCGTGGGCATGAAAGGCGTTTGCGAACGACCCGCGCACGGTCCAGGCAAACGACGTGGTCAGCCCGCAACCCGGACACGGCCTTCCCGTCGCCAACACGCTGGGACAGGGAGGGAAGCCCAGGTTCTGGTGCGTTCCATGGCCCGCGGCGTTCGGCGTCACATAGAGCGCCACCGCCGTTGTGCCCAGCCACAATAGAAACCAACCGAGTTGTGTGCCCAGCTTGCATCGCGGCACGCCGTCGCGAATGGTGAGCATAGACGCCATGATAGCGCGGCCGCACCGAAGTGACGGGCCCACCGACGGGCCGGGGCGGGCGAAGGGTAATCTCAGCGGCATCTTATGACCGAAGTGATCATGCCCAAAATGGGCGACGGAATGGAAGAAGGCACTCTGCTCGAGTGGCTCAAGAAGGACGGAGAGCAGGTCAAATCAGGCGAAGTCATCGGAACTATTCAGACCGACAAGGCCACACTCGAGCTCGAATCGCCCAGCAGCGGCACGCTCACGGGATTCCTGATCGGCGCTGGAGACACGGTTCCGGTGGGCAGGGCCATCGCTGCCATCTTGAAGTCCGGCGAATCGCTTCCCGGTGATTGGGGTTCTGGCAACGGATCGGTCCCTCCCGCGGCAGAGGTGGCCACGCCCACGGCTGGCGCCAAAGCCGAAGCCCCCGAGGTGGCAACGTCGCCAGCTCCGTCATCGAGGCTCAAGGCGAGCCCTCTGGCGCGCAAGTTGGCCGCCGAGCGGGGCATTGACCTGGGGGCGATCGTCGGTTCAGGCCCAGGGGGTCGGATCGTCGCTGCCGACGTTGAGAAATCGGAGCCGGTTGCCCCCCAACCTGCCCGTGTCGTCGCGCCGCCTGCGCCGGTTTCCACCCCGAGCTCGACGTTCGATTTGAATCGGCTCCGCCAGATCACGGCGCAGCGCACGCAGCAATCGAAGCAAGAGGTGCCGCACTTCTATGTGACCGTCGAAGCGGATCTGGAGAAGCTCGAAGCGTTGCGGACACAGTTCAAAGACGAGGGGGCGAAGCTCAGCATCAACGACTTCCTCATCAAGGCCTGTGCGCTGGCGTTGCGCGAGATGCCGCAGGTCAACGCAAGCTACCAGGGCAAGACCTTGCACCTGCATGGCGACGTCAACATCGGGATGGCCGTGGCGCTTGAGGACGGGCTTACCGTGCCCGTAATGCATCAAGCCGATCAACTCTCGGTGCGCCAGATCGCCGAGCGTTCGCGCGATTTGGCTGGAAGGGCGCGGACGAACAAGCTGGCTCTGGACGAGTTGAGCGGAAGCACGTTCAGCATCTCGAACATGGGCATGCTCAACGTCGACAGCTTTGCGGCGATCATCAATCAGCCCAATGCCGCCATCGTGGCGATCGGGAGCGCGCGTAAGAAGGTCGTGGTCAACGACGACGACGAGATCGAGGTACGGCTTCGCATGAACGTAACGGGTTCCTTCGACCACAGAGTGGTGGACGGTGCCGTCGGGGCGAAGTTCGTCAATCTGGTTTGCTCATATCTAGAAAACCCGACCCGCCTGTTGGGCTGACTTTTGGGTGCTCTGATTCGTCTCTAGCAGCATGGCGACCACGGTTCGCGAGATGAGCGAGCAACGCGAGTTGCAGACGCTATCGCCCTTTGCCATGCCTTCCGCCAAGAGTGCGGGTCGCGAACGCGAGGAGGCGCCCGACCCGGTTCGCACGAGTTTCCAGAGGGATCGGGACCGGATTCTGCACTCAAAGCCCTTTCGCAGGCTCAAACACAAGACGCAGGTGTTTCTGGACCCGCGGGGCGACCACTATCGCACACGGTTGACGCACACTCTGGAGGTCGCTCAAATCGCGCGGACCATTGGTCGTGCCCTTCGGCTCAACGAAGACCTCATCGAGGCCATCGCCTTGGGGCATGACGTGGGACACACCCCGTTCGGTCACGCTGGCGAGGCGGCATTGGATCAGGTGCTGGCCAAGCGTCTTGCCGAGCATGGCGATGGACCGGGTCGGTTCAGGCACTACGAGCAGAGCCTGCGCATCGTGGATGTGCTGGAAGGCATGAACCTGACTCAAGAGGTTCGAGCGGGAATCGACGGGCACAGCAAGGGCCGCAACGACTTGACTGCCTATGACGGAGAGCCCACCTCGACGTTGGAGGCCGCAGTCGTCCGGGTGAGCGATCGGATCGCTTATCTCAACCACGACCTTGACGATGCCGTGCGAAGCGGCATGATCGCCGAGGTCCCGGCGCGGTTCCAGCCGTTCGGCGAGAGGCACGGTCGACGCGTGGGAGCGATGGTCGAGGATGTGATCCACAACAGCCTGGACCAGCCCGCCATCCGGCTATCCAAGCCAATGCTGGACCACCTGAACGAACTCAAGGAGTGGCTCTTCGAGAACGTTTACACTCGGTACCCCGTCGTGTATCCGGACATACCGAAGGCGCAGGGCGTAGTGCGGGAACTGTTCGGAGCGTTCACCGCCGGCGGCGCGCCAATGCCCGAGGGGTATGTGGGAGTCCAAGGTGCCGTGGACTACATCGCGGGCATGACCGACCGCTTCGCGATGGACGTGTTCGCGGCGATGCGGTTGCCCGAGGCGTTCCGCGTACGGTGAATCTCAGCTGGCTGGAACGGTGACTTTGACCCCGTTGGGCTTGTTCTTGACCGGGCTGGCGTCGATTTCGTTCTTGACCTCGAACTCGGCCAGTTTCTTCGATTTGCGGAAGATGCCCGTGGCGATGACTTCGGCTTTGTTTTTCAGACCCTCGGGAGCTTCGCCGTTGCTGAAGACGTTGAGTTCGCCCTTGCCGCCTTTCATCTTGAACGTGAAGTACTTGTTGCCACGGGCGCTGGTCTTCTGGCTGAAATCGGACACCACGCCCTTGACGGCGACGAGTCCCTGTTGGTCGAAGCGCTCGATGTCGCTCAGGATATCGTCCACGGCGACCGTCGAGGGCGTTGTGGTTTGGGCCATGGCGATGGCCATCAGAACGAACAACGGGAGGACAAGGATGCGTCGCATGGCTTAGTACTCGATCAAGGCGCAGACCGGGTAGTCGCCGATGACCGTCCGTCCGTTGAGAAAGCCCAACTCGACCAGGAAGCCGAATCCAACGACCGTTCCGTTCTGCCTTTCAACAAGACGCGCGGCGGCGCGCGCCGTTCCACCCGTGGCCAGCAAGTCGTCCACAATGTAGGCCTTCTGTCCCGGTTCGATCGCGTCGATGTGCATTTCGACGACGTTGGTCCCGTACTCGAGAGCGTATTCCTCGCTGATCCGCTCGTAAGGGAGTTTGCCGTGCTTGCGCACCGGGGCGAAGGGCAGATTCAGGTGCAGGGCGAGAGGCATGCCGAAGACAAAGCCGCGACTCTCGATGCCCACGATGACTTCTGCGCCTCTCTGGACGGCGTCGGCGGCCAACAGGTTGATGGCCTCGTGCATGGCGGCGGCGTCGTGGAGGACCGGCGTGATGTCCTTGAAAAGGATCCCTGGCTTGGGGAAATCGGGAACATCGCGGATCAGGGACTTGGCTTTGATTTCAGGCACGGGGCGTTATACCTTTGCCGGGCGAAGCGACGTTTCAAACATTTCTGAAAGTTTGGTACAGTAGGGTGAGTGCTGTCTGTTCACGCGCCGCGCGACCCCCACGCCACGCCCTGGCTCGCCGAAGGCGACGCCAAGCGTCGCGCTGTGCAGACCATGTTTGCCGAGATCGCGAGTCGCTACGACTTGCTGAACGGCCTGATGAGCTTCAACCTCCACCGCCGTTGGCGGGCCGTTGCGGTGCGCGAAATCCAGCCGCCCGTGGGGGGAACCGCAGTGGATGTGTGCTCGGGAACCGGCGATTTCTTGGCCCCGTTGCGACAGGCCGTTGGGCAGGAAGGCACCGTCGTGGGGCTCGACTTTTGCCGACCGATGCTTGAGGGTGCGGTGGGGAAGACCGTGGTGACCGGGCTCTCGGTGGGCGATGCCTGTCGTCTTCCGTTGCGCGATGCGTGCGCGGATTGCGTCACGGTTGGGTGGGGCATCCGCAACGTTCCCGACATCGATGCCGCTCACCGCGAGATCGCGAGGGTGCTGCGCAGTGGCGGAAAGTTCGTTTCGGTGGACATGTCCATTCCCCAAAACCCGGTGATCAGGCTGGCCAGTCGGGTCTTCGCTCAGAGGCTGCTGCCGTTGTTGGGCCGCCTGTTCGGGTTCTCCAAGGCGTACACGTATCTTCCCGAAAGCACGCTTCGCTTCGCGGCGCGCGAGGCTCTGGCCGACTCCATGCGCGCAGCGGGCTTTGTCGATGTGCGGTATCGCGACTTCATGATGGGGAACATCTGCATGCACTGGGGGACCAAGGCGTGAATTCCCCAACGATTCTCGGCATCCGATCCGACCACGTCGAACCCGCATTCCTGGAAACGGTGGGCGCCCACATTGCCCGGGTCAACGAGGAGCTCGAAGGACTGGTTGCCTCGTCTTCGCGATTGGTCGAGGACGTAGGCCGGCACACTCTTTCGGCCGGAGGCAAGCGCCTGCGCCCCGCTCTGGTGGCCATCGTGGCTGAAGCGACGGGCAGACCGTTTGACGGCAAGCGTGCCGCCCGGCTCGGTGCTGCTATGGAGTTGGTTCACATGGCGACGCTGATGCACGACGACGTGATCGACCACGCGTCAACACGCCGGGGCCGACCAACCGCTGGAAGCGTCTTTGGCAACACCGCCGCCATCCTGACCGGGGATGTCTTGTTGGCCAAGGCGATGTCGGTCCTCGCGCACGACGGCGATTTGAGGATTATTCGCATGGTCAGCGATATGGTCGTCCAGATGGCCGAAGGCGAAGTTCGCGAGCTCGAGGTTCGGGGCAACGTCCACCTGACCGAAGACGAACACCAGGATATTCTGCGCATGAAGACGGCCGAGTTTGTTTGCGCGTGCTGTCAGGCCGGCGCTCTCCTGGCGGGCCTGGGCGAGGAAGACGCTTGCGAGATCGGAGCTTACGGTTTTCACATTGGCATGGCCTTTCAGATTGTCGACGACTTGCTCGACTATGAGGCCGAATCTGAAGCGATCGGCAAGTTGCGGGCCACAGATTTTCGCGAGGGGTGTGCGACCTACCCGCTGATTCTTGTTCGTCCCCTTCTTACTGAGGCCGAGTTGGCCTTGGTCGAGCGCAAGTTTGGCAACGGCGTGAGCGACGACGAACTTCGGCTGATCGTGCAGTGGATGCACGAACGGGGTGCGCTGGCCGCGACGCGTTCACTCGCCGAGAACCACGTTGCGCACGCCAAGGCGCGCATCGCCTCTCTGAGTGAGCCCTCTGGGCGTTCCCTGCTGGAAACACTGGCCGATACCATCGTCGCCCGAACGTCGTGAACCGGTACCGCCTCGTTGTATTCGACTTGGATGGCACGCTCTACCGCGGGTCCGAGGCCGTGCCCCACGCTGTGGACGCTGTGTTGCGGTTGCGAGATGAAGGGGTCCTGGTTCGCTACGCAACCAACAACTCCGCCGCGACCCGTGAGGGAACTGCATCCAAGCTCCGTTCGATGGGCTATCCAGCGGAGCCAGAGGAGGTTTACGGGTCTTCTCACGCCGCCGCAACGTTGCTGAACGAGCAAGGCATGCGTTCGGTCTTTGTTGTGGGCGAACCCGGTTGCATCGAGAACCTGCGAGCCTCTGGTGTGCGCGTGATCAACGCGCCCGAAGGTCGTGCGACACCAGAGTCCGACGATGCCGCGGATGCCGTGGTGGTCGGCATCTGCCGCACGTTCACGTACACCTTGCTCGATGCGGCGCTCCAGCAGTTGCTGTTGGACGCTGCCCTGATTGCGACCAATCGGGACGCCACATACCCGCTCGAGGCGGGCCGGCTGCAGCCAGGAGCGGGAAGTCTGGTCGCTGCAGTCGAAACGGCGTCGGGGCGCATGGCGAAGGTGGCGGGGAAGCCCGAGCGCTGGATGCTAGACGCCCTGTTGCGGGATGCCGGAGTCCGCCCCGAACACACGCTCGTCGTCGGCGATCGGGAGGACACGGATATTGCTTTTGGCAGGCGAGCCGGATGCGCGACCGCGATGGTGCTCACCGGAGTGGGTTCGCGCGAGACGGAGGCCGACTACGTTCTGTCCGACTTGAGCGAGCTGTTTGCTTCGGTGATGGATGGGCCACGGTAACGACGCCAGAGCGTCCACAACCCCAAGGTTCCCAGCGACGTGACAACAGCGACGATCGCATAGCCGAACATGAATAGTCCTAAGATGGCGGCGACCCCGAACCATGAGGCCGCCGCAATCAACGCATCGGACCCGTCACGCGGAAAGCGCATCGGTTACTTCTCGATGCTCAGGCCAGTGTCGTCGGCACCTTCCTCGGCCATGCGCTTCTCTGCCTCGAGCTGCTCCTTGGTCTTCTTGGTCTTGCTCCACGTTGCCTTTTCCTTGATCCAGGCGAGGAACTTCTTGTCCTTCTCGGACAGAGACCGCTCGTCTTCGGGCTTCTCGAGGAAGTGGTTGTTGAGCCAGTCGATAGCGGCTTTGGTGTGGTCGCTGACTTCGTACTTCTTGTCGTCGAACCCCGCCTTGATGATGTCCTCGAGGGGGAAGATCTCAAGCGGCCGGTGGTAGGCGAAGTTGGTGATCACGTAGGCCGCAGTTTCGCGCGCCTTATCGCTGCCGTCCTCCCAAAGCGCTTTGATGTGTGGAATGGCCTCGCGGCCCTGGCTTCCGAGCGCCTCTGCGGCGCGCATTCGTGCGCCCTTGGCGACGATCGATGTCTGATCGAAATCGCTCACGAGCACGGCTAGTTGCTTGGCAAGGTCGGGATCGGGGTTCATCATGAACACTCCCTGTGTGGCCGCCGTTTTGACCGTCCAGTCTTCGTCTTGCAACAGCGTCACCATCTGCGGCACAGCCCGCTTGCCCAACTTGCCCAACTCTTCGGCGGCCGACCACGAGCCTCCCTTGGCCTCGGCGAAGTATTTGGTCTTGGCCTCTTCGGCCTTCATCTCGTCCCAGTACTTGTAGCCTCCGGCGCCCAAAACGGTGACGCCGAGCAACGAGAACAAAACTGCGCTGGATTTCATCTTGCCATCCGTAACGCGCGTGAACCGCGCCTAGTGCCCGTAGCTTATCACAATCGGGCCAGGCCGACGGCTGCAAGCGTGTGCCGAGCGTTGCGCAGGTGGTGATCCAGACTGAAAAGCTCTGCGACCTCCTCGGCCGAAAGGTGCGCTTGCACATCCGGATCTTGAGCGACGCACGACTTGAAGTCGTGCCCTTCCCAGGATTTGGCTGCGTTACGCTGGGCGACCTTGTACGCGACCTCGCGAGGCAGACCCTTGCCGATCAATGCGACCATCACGTGCTCGCTGAAGACCAGGTCGCCCATCTGGGTGAGATTGGACGCCATGCGGTCTTCGAACACGTGCAGACCCGACAAGATGTTTGTCAATCGGCGCAACATGAAATCGGCCAACTGGAACGAATCGGGGAAAACGATGCGCTCGAGGGACGAATTGGTGAGGTCTCGCTCGTGCCACGTGGCCACGCTCTCCAGCATCGCGTGGGCGTTGGCCCGCAGCAGGCGCGCTAGGCCGCAAACCGTCTCGGAGTTCCAAGGGTTGCGCTTGTGCGGCATCGCGCTTGATCCCGTTTGGCCCGCCGCGAACGCTTCCTGGACTTCCAGAATCTCGGTGCGCTGGAGGTTGCGGAGCTCGGTGGCGACACGCTCCAGGCCCGCTCCGAGCAGGGCGAGCGCGTTGAGCAGGTCGGCGTGTCGGTCGCGGTTGACGATTTGCGTGCCCGCCTCATCGGGGCGCAAGCCGAGCAATTCGCACACGCGAGCCTCCATTTCGGGCTCCGTGTGCGCGTGGATGCCGACGGCCCCGCTCACCTTGCCGACGGCGATCTCTTCCCGGCACCGGCGCAGTCGAGCCATGTTCCGTTGCAGTTCGGCGTACCAGTTGCAACACTTGAACCCGAACGTGATCGGTTCGGCGTGGATGCCGTGGGTGCGGCCGATCTCGGGGGTGTCGATGTGGTCCTTGGCCAGACGGGCGATTTCCTGAGCAAGCGCCCCGGCACTGGCGAGCAACACGTCGCACGAGTCGCGAAGCATCATGCCGAGGGCCGTATCGATGACGTCGTAGCTCGTGACGCCGAAGTGGATCCATCTGCCGGGTTCGCCAGCGGTCTCCGCGAGGTTGCGGACGAAGGCCATCAGGTCGTGGCGCGTTTCTTTCTCGATTTCGTCGCATCGGACCAGATCGAACGTGGCCCTTTGTTCGATGGCTTCAAGGTCTTGGAGTGGGATGGTTCCGCGCTCTGCATGGGCGCGGCAGATCGCCAGTTCAACATCCCGCCATCGTTCGTACTTGGCCTGGCGGCTCCAAATGGCGGTCATTGCGGGCGTGCAGTAGCGGTCGATCATGGGCGGGAAGAGGGTACCCGTGCGGCAGGAGCCTTCCCTCGGCCCCAGAACTACTCGGCATGTTGTGCGCTTTCCTGGCTCTCGCGTGCTCCGTCGCCCCGGCGGATCTGGTGGTGCGGAACGCCCGAATCTGGAGCGACGGGTTGCCCGCATTTGCCGAGAGTCTGGCCGTTCGCGACGGTCGCTTTGTCCATGTTGGCGATGATAGGAGCGACCTGATCGGTCCACACACTCAGGTGATTGACGCCGAGGGTCGGGTCATCGTGCCGGGGCTGATCGACAGCCACATTCACATGGTGAGCGGAGGGCTGGGGCTTGGCCAGATTGTTCTGCGCGATGCGCGCGACCGCTCGGATTTCGTGGCTCGCGTGCGCGAGTTCTCGCAGAAGCTACCCGCCGGGAAATGGCTTGTTGGTGGTCGTTGGAGCATTGAAAGTTGGACAGATCGCTCTTCGCCGCGCAAGGAATGGATCGACGCCGCGACGCAAGGCAGGCCAGCGTTCCTGACCCGAATGGACGGGCACAGCGCGCTGGCCAACTCGGAAGCGTTGCGACTCGCTGGAATTACAGCGAATGGCCCCAAGGACCCCGAGGGTGGCGTCATCGAGCGGGATGCCAACGGAGAGCCGACCGGCATTTTGAAGGAGAGTGCGATGGGGTTGGTGTCGCGGCTGATTCCGCCTGCAAGCGCCGACGATCGCCGCTCCGCACTCGGCTCGGCGATCCGACACGTCAACAGGTTTGGCATCACCGCTGTGGCGGACATCACGAGCGTCGGGGCGACGGTGGAGTACGCCTCGTTGCCTGAGAAGGACGCGACGTGCCGCATGTACCTCTATCCCGTCGCTGCCAACACCGAGGGTCTGGGCGAGGCGGCCCAATCCACACGGCGGACGGGCGGTTGGTTCCGTCTCAATGGCTTCAAGGCCTACCTCGATGGCACATTGGGATCGCGAACCGCCATGATGGCCGCGCCGTTTCTGGGCAATCCTGCGGGCCAGGAGAACTGGCGAGGGCTGTATCGCGAGGGGATCGAGGACGGACGGTTCGCGCGCAATGTGGCCACTGCGGCCCGAGAGGGTGTCCAGACCATCGCGCACGCCATCGGCGACGAGGCCAACCGCACGTTGCTCGACGTCTTGGCTCTGGCCTATGGCCACGGACTGCGGGCCGCGCGATGCCGCAGCGAACACGCCCAGCACCTTCTTCCAGAAGACATCGAGCGGTTCGCGCGCCTCGGTGTGATCGCTTCGATGCAGCCGTATCACAAGGCCGATGATGGCCGCTACGCCGAAAGTTACTTGGGGGAAGAGCGATGCAAGTCGAGTTACGCTTTTCGCTCCTTGCTCGACCGCGGCGCCGTGGTCGTCTTTGGTTCGGATTGGCCTGTGGTGAGTGCCAATCCTTGGCTTGGCATCGAGTCCGCGGTCACTGGCAGGACTTTGGCAGGCAACGTTTGGATGCCTCAGGAGAACCTTTCGGTGGCCGAGGCATTGCGCTGCTACACGAGCCGAGCCGCCTATGCGGTGTTCGCCGAGGACGAAATCGGACGAATCGCGCCCGGACTTCGCGCCGACTTCGTGGTGCTCAACCGATCGCCCTTCGACAAGAACGTCGAGTGGTCCGAGATCCGCCCCACGCACCTGTATTTCGGCGGCCGGCCCGTGGAGGTGGCCCAATCGTGACGACGCCGGAGCAGGTCGCCCGCTCGTTGCGCACGTTGCTGTACGACGGCATGGTGGCGAACTGGTACCCAAGGGTGGTCGCAACGCGTGGCGGCTTTGTGCAGAACATGGCGCGCGATTGGACGACGCATGAAGATGGCCTTCGATTCTTGGTTTATCAGTCACGGATCGTGTGGACGACGGCAACGTTGATCGTCTACGACGAGAGCCTGCGGACCTCGCTGGAGCCCGTCTTGAAGCATGGACTGGAGTTCCTTGAGACCCAGATGCGCGACCATGAAGCAGGTGGCTACTACACGGAAGTGCACGTGGAGGAAGGGCCCCTGGTGGTGGAAAAGTCGAGTTATGCGCTCTCTTTTGCGCTCTACGCTTTGGCAGCCGCGTACAAAGCTACCCAAAACAATGCTGTTTTGAGTGCGGCTCGCGATCTACAGGGCTGGTTGGGACGGTGCGAAGACGAGTTTGGCGGTATCGCAGACGATTTGGATCGACTTGGTGCGGTTGCAGCGAGCCGAGACGCGGGAGCCCCCAGCGGCATCAAGAGCTTCAACACCCATTTGCATCTACTGGAATCCGCTACCGAGATGCACGAGGCCGCGCCAACGCCCGAGACCGAACGTTGGGTGCGCCATTGGATTGCGGTGCTGCTTGACAAGATGCTGACCTTGCCGGGGATCGCGTGCCCGTTCTTCTTGCAGAACTGGCGCGCGCTGCCTGGCCACAACTCGCCTGGCCACAACATCGAAACGGCGTTTCTGCTGCATCACGCGGCGACTTCGATAGGCTTGCACAGCCTAGAGGTCGAGCAGATGGTTCGCGGATTGGTCGATCACTCGTTGCGTGTGGCGTGGGACCCTAAGCATAGAGGCTTGTTCTACCGAACCGAGGCCTTCGATGATCCGTTCGATCGCGACAAGGTGTGGTGGGTTCAGAACGAGGCCATGACGGCGCTCTTGGTCGCCTACAAGACGTTTGGCGATGAAGTCTATTGGAGCCGATTCTGCGAGTGCTGGCGGTTCTGTTGCGATCACATGGTGGACCCGGTTCATTCCGGGTGGTACGACACGGTCGACGAGACGGGGACGCGGGTTCTGGTGGAGGCCAAGGCTCACCGGTGGAAGGCCAACTACCACGAAGGACGAACGTTGATCTACTGCCTCAAGATGCTGGCCTCATGATGTCCCTTCGTCGCCTCAAAGGGCACGTTCTGATCTTTTCAGTCCTTGCCATATCCGGTTGCCAACGGGAAGCGCCGGCCATTGCGCAGGGGCTCAGGGGAGCCGTGAACGACCAGAAGGTCTTCCTCTTGGTGCCCCTTCAGAACCCTCGGCAGCAAGTGCGGGAGGATGTGGAGACGTCTCTGCGCGAGTTCTACTCGGCAGAAATTCGATGGCTTGACAATGTGGACATCCCCAAATCGGCCTTTTACCAGCCTCGGCGACGTTACCGCTCCGAGAAACCGCTCAAATGGCTCAAGGACGAGTTTGCCCAAGGTTCCTCGACGATAAAGATCATGGGCGTAACGGAGAAGGACATCTCCACAACCGCTCACGGGGTCGAAGACTACGGCATCATGGGACAGGCCACCATGGGCGGCGAAACTTGCGTTGTCTCCTCGTACCGCTCGAAGCGACGCGTCGGCGCTGTCGCAGTTCACGAAGTCGGTCACACGTTAGGCTTGGAACACTGCCTCGACAAGCGGTGTCTGATGCAAGACGGCGAGGGCACGGGTGCCAATATCGTGAACCACAACGGTCTTTGCTCCAAGTGCTCGACTGCTGTCAAAAGATGGCTCCGCTGAGCCTGTGCTATCCCGTTAGCAGAACGCCTTCGCCGTCCAAGTTCTCGTAGCTCACGCCCTCAAACGCTGGCAAGGTGTGGGACATTTCCTCCATGACCTCGCGCGGGTTGAACAAGGGTGTTCGCGGCTTGATCCGAATCGCGAGTTCCTCGAATACCTTCCATGCAGGTTCTGCGTCGCCTTTGGTGGGCAGAACGGCCTTCATGCGCTGCACTCGGCCCTCGCAGTTCGTGTAGGTGCCGTCCTGTTCGGCGGGTGCCGTCATCGGCAACACGACGGAGCCGTAGTTCGTTGCCTCGGTCGCGGCGATGTCCTGAACGACCAAGAACGGCACGTTCTCCAAAGCACGCGTGACAAGATCGCGATCGGCATGCAAGGCGAAGGGGTCGCAACCCAGCAACCAGAGCGCATCCAATGCGCCATTGGCGGCGGCAGTAAGGACTGCGTGGGTGTCCATCCCCTGCTCGCCTTCGGGCTGGGCGTCAGGCCGAACCGCTGCGGCAACAGCCCCGACGGTGTTGGCGCCGGTTGCATACAAGTGTTTGCCGCCCGACATAGACGCAAGGGCGGCCATGGCACGATCACCGGTTTCGGCGTTCAGGAGTGCATCCGAGGCCACGATAGCGGTGCCGTCGCTCAACAACTCCCGCGCCTTTGCCAGGTCGGAAGAGGAGATACCTGAACCATCGACCGTGCCGTTGCCTGCGAGGGCTTCGGCGACCGCACCCTCGGATCCCGGAGCGCATCGCAGAACGAGGTGCGCAAACGAGTCGGCCTCTGTCGGCGCGGAATGGACCACCACGACCTTGGCTCCGTGCTTGAACCAGGCCTTTCGCACCCGGAGGAAAACGATGGGCAACTCATCTGCCAGCGACCCGAACACCAGGATGGTTTTCGCTTCTTCCAGCGAAGCAATGGGTTCCGGCTTCGGCAGAGGCACTGTCAGGTGGCGCGTCCAGCGGTGGTCCACATGGTTCGAGCCGAACACGCTGCGGAAGGTCTTCTGAAACTGGTAGAGACCCTCGTTAGAGACCATCGGTCCGGCCAAGCCAGCGACCTTCTTGCCGACGAACGCGTCGGCGATCGAGGCGTACGCGGTCATCCAGTCGGCGGCAGCAAAGCCATCGCCCGTACGAACGAGAACCTTGCTCAATCGGTCCGATGCGTTGTAGAAATCGTGCCCAAACTTGCCGCGATCGCACGTCCACTCTTCGTTGACGGCCTCGTTGGTGCGACCGTTGATCCGGACCATCTTTTGCACGCGGTAGTCGAACCACACGTTGCAGCCGTTCGAGCAGAGGGTGCAGATGGCGGGTCGGGTCTCAAGGTCCCACGGACGCGCACGGAATCGGTACTTGGCGCTGGTGAGGGCCCCAACCGGACAAATCTCGATAACGTTGCCGCTGAACTTGCTGGTGAACCGCTTGAGTCCGAACGTCGAAGGCGTCATGTTGGCGCCGCGGAAGCGGAAAGCGAGTTCGGCGTCGCCAGAGATTTCTTCGGTGAACCGCACGCACCGGCCACATTGGATGCATCGCTCCAGGTCGAGCGTGACGAACTCGCTGAGCGGAAATGCTTTGGGAAGGTGGCGCTTGATCTCGACGTAACGACTGGTCGAGGGACCATAGAAGAGCGTGTTGTTTTGGAGGGGGCACTCGCCACCCCGGTCGCAGATCGGGCAGTCCAGCGGGTGGTTGATCAGGAGCAACTCTAGCACGCCCTTGCGGTCGCGGTGGACCATCTCGGTGTCTGTGTAGACGACCATGCCGTCGCTTGCAGGCAGGGTGCACCCCGCTTGTGGCTTGGGCATCTTGCGCACCGAGCCGTCTGGCCCCTTGAATCCGACTTCGACCAGGCACATGCGGCACATGCCGACGGGCTTCATGCGCGGGTGGTAGCAGAAGATGGGGATCTCGAGACCCAGCCGCTTGACCGATTCAACGATCAGTTCGCCCTTGGGCACCTGAATCTCTCGGTCGTTGATGGTGATCGTGACGAGGGTCGAGTCGGCGATGGCGGCCATGCGCCCTTGATTGTACGCGACCGGGGGCTCTTGGTGCCCGGTCAGGCTCGCGGTTGATTGGACTTGACACGCCGAAGATGGTCCACGAGGCGATCTTGGCCACCGTCACGGGTTCGCCGAAGCGCTCGAATCCCCCGAAACGGTCGCGGAGGCACGGCGTCTGCTCAAGATGCCTGCTTGAGGCGAGCCCAAACACAACAAACCACCCACTCGAAGCGGGTGGTTTGCGAGAATTCAGAGCGGGCGCTCAGATCGCGAGCAGCTTCTTGATGCGCTTGGCGTCGCCCGAGGCCAGCGTGGGCTCCTGTTCGAGCCGCCGCTTCTGGGCCGCGCTCTTGTGCAGGAACTGGTGGCTGTTATATGCCTTCCGCCGGGTGATCTTTCCCTTGCCCGTGATCTTGAACCGCTTCGCCGCCGTCTTGTTTGTCTTGAGTTTTGACATCTTTTTTGGGACCTTTCGTTGATTTTGGCATAAGTACGACCACCATTTGGTTGGCTTCCATGGTCGGGGGTCGTTCGACCTGGGCCACATCGGCGGTCTTGTCGATAAAAATCTGGAGTTTCGCTCGACCGATTTCGGGATGCGTGATCTCCCGCGCCCGGAACTGGCACACGATCCTGACCTTGTCGCCCTCTGCAAGGAACCCGAGCGCCTTCTTCAGGTTGGTGTTGAGGTCGTGTTCGGCGATGCTGGGCTTGATCTTGAGGCCCTTCACCTCCGTTTTCTTTTTCTTGTTCTCCCGCTCCCGCTTGTCCATCTCGTACTTGTGCCGACCGTAGTCGATGATGCGGCACACGGGGGGATTGGCGGTGGCGGAGACCAGCACGAGGTCGAGACCCTGCTCGCGCGCCATGTTGAGCGCCGGCCGGGATTGGATGATGCCGATCTGTTCGCCTTCCGGGCCGATCACCCGGACATCCCGAAACCGCAGGACCCGCTCGTTGATCATCGGGCCCGGCTCGGGGCGTGGAGGACGCCTAAAGCGCCGTATGTTGGGTCACCTCGCTGAAGTGAGTGGTCATGGGTTCAGCATTATACATCGGTTGATGCAATGCTGTAGGTCAGCGGCTTCGGTGCGATGCCTGAGTACCCAGCACGCTTTGCTGCTCGCGACGACGCCGACGGAGCACCAGCGCTTCGCGGGCGATGTTCAGGTGGTAAAGCGCCGTGGCGTTTTCCTCGCAGGCCAAATCCCGCCCTTGGAAGTCCAGGAGACGCTCGACCAGCACGTCGATCACGTCTTCGATTCGGCAACCGTTGATCCCCACTTCGTCCGGACGCCCATGCTGAAACACGATCTTGATGAACGGCTTGTCCACCAGGGCTTCGCTTCCGTCCAAACTGCGGAACTTGTCCATATTTTCGCTCATGGCTAGGCTCTCGAACGGGCGGGGGCGCCCGATTTCGAATCAGTGTATCCCATCGCAGGCAGTCGAAGCAGGAATCCAACGTCCCATCGGATAACCTCCTTGAGATGATTGCGCAGGTGCACGCCGCGACTTTGGTCGGGATCGAGGCCTTGCCCATCGTCGTCGAGATGGAGGTGGGAGGCGCGACGCCCCAGTTCATTTTGGTTGGCCTGCCCGATAAGGCCGTCGAGGAGAGCCGCGAGCGCGTCCGCAGCGCGATGATCAACTGCGGCATCCACTTTCCGAACCGAAAGATTCTGTGCAATTTGGCGCCGGGAGACATCCGCAAGGAGGGGCCTTCGCTCGATCTGCCCATCGCCACCGCTGTGATGGCCTCGGTCGGCGCGATTCCCCACGAATCGGTCAAGGACACTCTGATCCTGGGCGAATTGGGTCTGGATGGCGCGTTGCGGCCTGTGGATGGTGCGCTCAGCGTGGCGCTGATGGCCGCCGAGAAGGGCTTCAAGCGGCTGATCCTTCCCGAGGCCAACGCTCCCGAGGCCGCAGTGGTCACCAGCTTAGAGGTCTTTGGGCTCAAGTCTTTGCTCGACCTGGTGGACCTGCTCGGCGGGTTTGGCCTGATCGAGCCCTACCGTTTCAGCGAAGAGGAGAGGCAGGGCGACCCCGACTACGGCGTCGACTTCTCGGATGTCAAGGGGCAGGGAACGGCGATTCGCGGTCTGGAGATTGCGGCGGCAGGTGGTCACAACCTTCTGATGGTCGGCCCTCCCGGCTCCGGCAAGACCATGCTGGCGCGACGCTTTCCGACGATTCTGCCGCCGCTCAACCTGGAAGAAGCCGTCGAAGTCACAAGGATTCATAGTGCGGCCGGACGCATGGGCGACAAGCGAGGCCTGGTCTGGGAGCGCCCCTTCCGAAGCCCGCACCACTCGGCCAGCCACGCGGCGTTGGTAGGGGGTGGCAAGGTTCCCAAGCCAGGCGAGGTGAGCATGGCGCACAAGGGCGTGCTGTTCATGGACGAAATGCCCGAGTTCGACCGCGCTGTTTTGGAGGCACTTCGCCAGCCGCTCGAAGATGGCGTCGTCACGGTCTCTCGCGTGCACTCCTCGCTGACTTTTCCCGCCGACTGCATCCTGATCGGAGCGATGAACCCTTGTCCTTGCGGCTTCAAGGGTTTGCCTGAAGCCAGCTGCGTTTCGTCGCCCACGACGTGCGGAAGGTATGCCAGCCGCATCAGCGGGCCGTTGCTGGACCGCATCGACATTCACCTTCAGGTTCCGCGAGTCAAACCCGAAGATCTGCTGAACAAGCCCGACGGCGAGCCAAGTGCGAACATCCGCGAACGTGTGATGCGGGCGCGCGAGATCCAACGCGAGCGGCTTGGCGCGACGCGACTGAATGGGCGCATGACCCCCCGCGAGATTCGAGAAATGGTCCCGTTGGATCCGGCCTGTGAGCGATTCATGAAGCTTACGGTCAACAAGATGAATATTTCTGCCCGCGTCTTCGACCGCATTCTGAAAGTCGCCCGGACCATCGGTGACCTGTCCGGCAGCGAACAGGTCACCGAGAAACACCTGATGGAAGCCGTCCGCCTTCGCGAACAGGGCACCGGAGGCTGAGGGCGTTACAAATGGGTTACAACTGGCGGCGGGGCGTCTCTGACATAGACGCGGAACCGGCTTCGCCAACCACAATTCGCACCATGAAGCGGAAGCTCTTCATTGGAATTGGCGTCGCCGCGGTGACGATCGCTACCGTCGTGGCCACCTTTGGCGGATCGCGCGGGCCGCAACACTCAGAAGAAGAGCGCCCCGAACTTCTGTTTCAGGAGCGGCTCAAGCGGATGTCGCGCGAAAACGAGTGGAAGGAGGCTTACGAGTGGTACATGGTCGACAAGCTGTACCCCGACTTCAAGATCAGCGCGAGTCACTACGAGGAAGCCACTCGGGTCATGGAGCGGCTCGAGCCCGCCCGGGAGCGGGGCCCCGGACGCGGGAGAAGGTTGCCGATCGGCGATTGGGAGTACGTCGGCCCGAAGAAACTGGACACAGCGCTGCGCCTATGGTTGGGGCCGTCTCCGGTCAGCGGTCGCCTGAACTCGATGGTCTGGGATCTGAACGACGAGAACACGATGATCGTCACCGCTCGAGGCGGCATCTTCCGAACCAACGATCGTGGCCTGAACTGGCATGCCCTCAACAATGGCTGGGGCTCGGCTATGAGCAGCGCTCTCGCCGTCCATCCGAACAACCCGAACCGCATGTGGGCTGGCACCGGAGACTATGTCGGTGAATCCGTCTATTACGGTGGCATCATGCGGACGACCAACACTCCTGGCTTTTGGTGGCAAGTTCAGCCCGCTGTGGCCGGCGAGGGGCCGGTAAGCGATCTAGTCATCCATCCGGACAACCCTGACATTCTTCTCGCAACCTCCGGCAAAGAGGGCAAGGATGGTCGCATTCGACGCACGACCGATGGAGGCGACACTTGGCAAGCGCCCCACCAGGATGGCCAGCCGCTGGTCTCCTTGCCCATTGGCGATTGGTGCGATGTCGAGTTCTCGGCTCCAGACGGCAGGGGCCAGAGGTTGATCTACGCCACTCGCGGCATCCATCTTGGTGGAGGAGAAGTCTGGGCCTCCAGGAACAATGGGCTGAGCTTCAAGAAGACGACGCTGAGCACCACGAACGGTACAAAGAAGGTCGTCGTGGCGGCTTCGCAGTCCGACCCGCTTCGCGCTTATGTGTTGATCAGTGAGGGGCGCAGCATTTGGCGGACGGATGATGGAGGCGATTCGTGGACCAAGATCAACGGCGACTTCAAGGACGAGTGGTTCAAACAGATGAACTACAACTTCTGTATCGAAACGGTTCGCCTGGGAACCACCGGCTCGGAGGCACTGGTTCTTGGTCAAACCGGACTCTTCCTATGCAAGAACCCCGAAGCAGCGTCGGATTGGCAATGGACCGACCTCGGACTGACCCACGTCGAGGGCCCCGAGGGAGCGATATACATGGGCTCACCCGCCCGGTTGCACTGCGATTTTCACGTACTCGTCAACAACCCTCACCGCCCAAACCAACTTTTCGTGGGCTCGGATGGCGGCGCGTTCCTGATGACCCTTGATGCGATGGGCGAGCCAACCGTTGAGTTGATTGGCGGCGACCTGCCGACCACGATGTTCTACCACGCCGCCTTTCATCCCACCGAACCCAATGTTATGCTGGGCGGGCTGCAGGACAATGCCACCGCATCGACCTCGGCGCAGGCTGGCTGGGGCGATTTGAGCCGCTGGCGCGGGATCGGCTTCGGTGACGGCGGCTATGCAGCCATCAACCCCCTCAATCCGCAGGTTCAGTACTTCTCGTATCAGTACGGAAGCATCTACAGGACCGATAACGCCTGGGCAAACTGGGACCCCGACGTTCGTCCCGGTGCCCTTGGTAAGCCGACTGGCGCGAGTTTCACCTTCATTGCACCGATGGAGTTGGACCGCAACAACCCCGACAATCTCTACGTTGCCGGCGGTTATGCCGTGCACCGGTGGAACAACGCGTCGGCGGCGTGGACTCCTTCTGTGGCGAAGATTCCCGCAAGTGCCGAGTGCATCCGCTCGATTCACATTCCACAAGGATCGACCAACCGCATCTACATCGGTACCTGGGGTGGTCGTTTGTTCGTCGCCGACCCCAGCACCGGTGCGGTGAAAGACCTGACCAAGCCGGCGACGCCCAAGCGAGCGATCACCGACATCCACGTCCACTCGAGCGACCAGAGTTCGATGCTCGTGACGTTCGGAGGCGTCGGTGGCGCACATCTTTACCAAGTGAGCTTGACAGGCACGTCGGTTGAGACGACCGACGCAACATGGCAACCCCGCGACGGCTCGGGCTGGACGTCCCTGCCCGATATCCCCGCCAACACGGTCGAACGCGACCCGGCCTATCCCCAAACCACCTGGTATGTGGGCACTGATGTGGGCGTCTTGATGACGACCGATGCAGGTGCAACGTGGAAGAACGCCACGCACCTTCTTGGCATGCCGGGCATCGAGGTGCGCCACTTGGAGTACGTCCCTGGAACGGGTTATCTGAACTGCGCGACGTATGGACGTGGTATGTATCGACTTCGATTGGCTCCCGCGATGCTGATCGGCTTTTTCGTCGGCTTTGGTGAGTCCTCGGTCGTTGGCGGAAGGGAAGTTTCGGTTCGCCTCGACTTGTCCGAATCTGCCCCCGCTGGTGGAGCGACCATTCTGCTGGGGGCTTTCGGAAAGAACCGGTCCGGTGACTGGGAGCCGACCAGCCTCATGACCTTGCCGCCTTCGGTGACGATCCCCGAGGGGCAAACTTCGGTCCAGTTCTCGGTCCCGACCATGCCGGTCTGGGCAGCCGAACGGCTGAGGCTGGAAGCGCGGCTCGGAGTCGAGTTGATGCAGTTGGACTTCGACCTGTTGCCCCCGACATTCGGCGTGCGAATCCAACCGTTCGAGATGCTCGGCGGTGCAACGGCCGAAGGGCGCATCGACTTGGAGAACCCCGCTCCGGCCGGAGGTGCGCGTGTTTCTCTGGAGTCGTCCAACAGCGATGTGCTCACGGTGCCCAACCTGATCACGATTCCCGAGGGAGAGCGGTTCGCGACCTTCCCGGTCATCAGCAGAACCGTTCTCGAGGACCGTGAGTACACGGTCACCGCGTCATACGGGTTCGGTGACCAGACGGCGAAAGTCCATCTTCGGGCGCTTCGCGTCAGCCGCATGGAGCTCGACAGCAACAGTGTCATCGGCGGAGCAAGGGTGATCGGCCGGGTGTTTCTGTCGGGCGACGCCTTGGAGGATCAAACGGTCGCGCTCGACTCCTCGGATCCCGCAGCAAGTGTTCCTTCGCACGTAGTCGTCGGCAGGGGCAAACGGTCCGCAACGTTCGAAATCCAGACCTCGCTGGTCGGTGACCCAGTCGATGCCACGATAGGAGCCGAATTGGCGGACAAGATCCAAACCGTTCTTGCCGTCGGACCTCGTGTGCTTCGTGGAGCCGTTGCCTTCAGCGACCTGGACCCGTTGGCTGACATCAGTGGTCCGGTGTTGCTGAGGTTCCTGCAACCAGGTACCGGTGACTTGATTCGCGAGGAGACGGTTCTACTCGATCCTTTCGGCCGGTTCAGTGTCACGGCACCTGGACAGGCGGAGTTCGTGGTCTCCACAAAGGTGCGGCATTGGTTGCGGCGTACGGTCCAGATCGGTGCAGCGGCAAGCTCCGATGCGGTGTTCGACTTGGTCAACGGAGATGTCAACGGAGACAACTCTGTGAACTTGGCGGACTTCCTTGCCTTGCGTGCCGCTTTCGGTACCACGCGAGGTACGGCGGGATACAACCCGATGGCCGACCTGAACGAGGATGGCCGCATCGGAATCCCAGACTTCTTGATCCTGCGGGCAAACTTCGGCGCGCAAGGCGACTAGACGTCGAGGGGAAAGACTGTTGCATGGATTTGCGCTAGGAAGGCGTACTCCATGCAACAGTCTGCGAGTCAGGTTTCCAAGATGAGCGTCACAGGACCATCGTTCACCAAGGCAACCTCCATGTGTGCGCCAAAAACGCCCGTTTTCACATCCAATCCGTGCGATCGAAGGTGCTCCACAAAGGTATCGAACAGCCGCTTGCCCTCGTCAAAGGGGGCTGCTTGCGTAAAGCTTGGTCGACGTTGCTTGGTCGCGTCACCCAAAACGGTGAAATTCGAGACGGCCAGGATCCCGACCTCTTGGGCCATCTCCTTCAAATCGAGCAAAGACACATTCATCTTGCCTTCTAAGTCGCTGAAAATCCGCAAGTTCGCGACCTTCAAGGCGAGCTTCGCCGCATCGGCATCCGTGTCGTCTCGATGTGCGGCAACCAAGAGGCATAGCCCAAGTCCGCAAGAGCCTATAACCGTACCCTCGACCGTAACATAAGCGGACCGTACCCGCTGAACGACCGCTCTCATGCCCCTGCACCTCTGCCGAACAGCCGTAAGACACTGATGATGTCTGAGTAATGCCCTATGCGCGTCATGACCTGACTTAGCTTGGATGCATCTTCTAACTTCAGCTCGACGATGATCTCGGCCGTATGATTCGGCAACGTCCGGATTCGCGTGTTCCCGACATTGGCTCCTACTTCAGCGAAGATCGTGCTGACGTCCAAGAGCAGTGCGTGTCGATCCTGTGCGACGATCTTCAGGTTCACCGGATACTGAGATCCATCGGCTGGCCAT